>DRQI01000184.1 GCA_011330545.1 Flavobacteriia bacterium | reverse complement strand
TTGAACCACCATTCTCCATAACAATTTTATATTCCCTCATTTTACTTAAGTGCAAATTAAAAATTTGTTTACGCTGGTTTTCTGTAAGGGCGAGTGTGGTGTCTATGCTAACTATGAGTTCGTTTAATTCTTTTACTTTTCGTTGTGCTTTTTTCTCTTGTTGTTTACTCGATTGTGCAAATCCTGAAAAGGCTATTGCTAAAAAAAGGAAGATTACCGGTACAAACTGCTTGATCAGAATTTTCATTGCTCTGTGTATTATTATTCACGTTATAAAATTCGGATAAAAAATAACTCACACGGTTCAATTTTAGTCAGATAGGGTTTCATTTTAGTCAACTTACGGCTTAAACCCTATTATTACTCTTGAATAAGGGTGATTGTCTTATTGAGGATGATTTGGTTTACATTTGAAACCCTCATTGGGGAATTTGGTGTAAAAACGATAGGAACCTCCACAAATCGTTGGTTTTAATGTTACTACTCAAACTTATTAATAATCAAAGAGAATGGGGTTTTATAATAATCTAAATAGGTTTGATTAAAATCATTATAAGTACATCAAGCGAAAAATGTAATTTTCAATATTCAGAAGAAATCTATATGACGGTAATGGCTAAACTTACTTTTATAAAATCTATCGAATTATAGCAAAACTCAGGCCTGACGTTGCTTAAATTTTTATTTTTGATATTTTACTCTCCTTATAACCAATACGTTGCGCTATGGTATAGATGTATTTTCCTTTTGCTGTGGTAAATGGTTTTGAATAGAGTTGCCAACCACTGTCAAAATCAAGTTTTTCTTCTGCCCTATCTGAAATGAAATACGCAATGGATGCCCCTTTGGTTGGTGATTTTAATAAAATCATTTGGCCTTGAGGCGTTTCTATTGTACTCAACGCAACAGCTTTGGTAACCGGTTGCTCAAAATTAGGCCACATCATATCGATTAATTGTGACTCGGGAATTTGCCCTAAATCTACGGCCTCTTGTTGGTGGTGCAACATTGCCAAACGCATCTCGTTCAAGGCATCTTTATAGGCAATACTATCTGCTAAATTTACCACGTTATGCGGGTCATTTTTACAATCGTACAACTCTTCGGTAGTTTTGGTGCCGAACCATGCATTTTGAATAGCGTTTAGTTTCCCTTCTTTTTGTAGTTTTAAAAATACCGGCATCATGGGTATATTTTTTCGGTAGGCAACGTCTTTGTATTTGGGTAGTTCAGGAAAATAATTTCTCAGGTATAAAAACTGTTTGTTGCGTACGGCACGTATGCGGTCTGTAAATCCGTCAAAACGGTCTGAACTTCCATAAATATAGGTTCTCGGCTCGGCACTTTGTGTTCCTAAAAAGGCTTTGCCTTGCATATAACCGGGTATTTTAATTCCGGCTAAACTCAACATTGTTGGTGCTAAATCTACAAATGAAATCATCCTGTCTGTCCTTCCTTTGGTCTTGCTATTGATGCCTTTAATGAGAAAGGGAACTTTAAGTCCGGTATCATAAATTTCACGTTTTTGATGTGGCAATGGTCCTCCGTGATCGCTATAAAAAAAGATAATGGTATTGTCATAGAGTCCGTCATCCTTAAGTTGTTTGATAAAAGCCCCTACTTGGGCATCCATCAACTCTATATTGCTGTAATTTCTGGCAATGGTATGGCGTGTAGCTTTATTATCAGGCAAATACGGCGGAACGGGAACGTCTTTGGGGTTTACAGTTAAGGACAAGTTTTCATTTTTCCACAATTGGCTTTCGTGCGTTATAAATATATTAAAAACGGCAAAAAAGGGCTTGTCTTTTGGGCGGTTACGCCAATGCGCTTTTTTATTGTTTTCATCCCACGCCGTAACGGGAGCTGCAAATTGATAATCGGTTTTGTCATTATTGGTACAGTAATAACCGGCAGCACGCAAATATTCTGTGTAACATTTAACATTTTTTGGAATGACAGCCGAGTATTCTCTGATGGGTTTGCCGGTTATATCATTTCTGCCATAGTCTTTTTTATACACACGCTTGCCCCAAGAATGAACATCTTTTCCGGTACGCATGTGCATGGTACCGATACTGGTTGGATACATACCTGTGATGATTGTAGAACGGCTCGGCGCACAAACGCCTACCGTAGTATAGGCATTGTCGTAAATCATGCTCTCTTTTGCCAAGGCATCTAAATTGGGTGTTTTTGCGGTGGTATCTCCGTAAAATGAGAGGGTCGGACTTATATCTTCGGTAACAATCCAAAGGATGTTGGGTTGAGTAGCCTTAATAGTCGCTTTTTCTTGCGCTTTACATGAAATAGTGGCTAGTATTATTGAAAATATGATGGTTAGGGTTTTCATTTTACTATTGATTTAGGTATTATCTATAACAATTCTAGGGATTTTGGAGTTTAGAAATTAGATTTCCAAGTGTTTAATTTCTCTAACAAATCCTTTGTTTTTAAAGGATTTTTTGTCGCTATATTTTTTGTTTCGCTTCTATCATTTGCCAAATTGTAAAGTTCTATCCTGTTTTGTTCGTAAAAATCAATGAGCTTATAATTACCTTGGCGTATGGCTGATGACTTTGAATCTCCGGTATTTACAGGCCGGGCTTTACTGGAATGCCAAAAAACGGTTCGGTTTTTCCAATTTTCTTTTTCGTTTAAAATGGGCAAGAAACTTTTTCCATCTGTTTGCAATTGTTTTCCTGTTGTGATATCTAATAAGGTTGGAAACACATCCATCAACATGACAATCGATTCTTTTTCGGTATGGGATTTAAAATGATGCTTCCATTTTACAAAAAACGGAATTTTAATCCCTCCTTCATATAAGTGCCCTTTTCCTGCCCGTAATGGAAAGTTTGAAGTTGCTAAATTCCGACGTTTTGTTCCATCGTTTGACAAACCTCCGTGGTCTGACGAAAAAATAACGATGGTATTGTCTTCTAATCCCAAGTCTTTTAACGTTTGCAACATCCGTCCTACATTTTCATCCATATTTTCTACCATAGCTGCATACACGGCATTGTCTTGCCGCATTTTAGTCCGCCCTGTCCCTTCTTTGATGTATTCGGGTTGGTTACCAAAATCATGGGTTTTTATCTCCTTTTTATTGCGGGCGATGTCTTCTTTTTTGGCTTCTAGCGGTTGATGTACGGCATAAAATGCATTCATTATCAGGAAAGGCTTGCTTTTATCTCTGTTTTTAATGTATTTGATGACTTGGTCGGTCAACACATCGTTGAGATAATCGCCTTCTTTTGCCATTTCATCCAAATCAGGAATGGGTACTTTTTTGGTTTTTCCGCCTTTTCCTTTTTTTACGTTAAACGGATAGTGATAACTGATTGGAGAACCCGCTTTTCCTGCTGCGAAAGACGTTTGAAAGCCTAAATGCCGGATGGTTTGTTTATCGCCTAAATGAAACTTGCCAAAATAAGCTGTTTGATAGCCTTCGTTTTGAATTTGTTTTATGGGATTTAACTCATCTTTTAAATTATTCATTTCAAAACCATCATCGGGTACATTGCCGTTTTGAACGGGATAACCGGCGGTCAGCATAGCATATCGCGAAGGAACGCAACGAGGATAATTGGCATAGGCGTTAGAAAAGGTTACCGATTCGGTTGAGAGTTGGTCAATATTTGGAGTTTGGTATATATTCGAACCGGTAACACTTAAATCGTAATAGCCCAAATCATCTACGTGTAAAATGAGGATATTGGGTTTTTTATGATGCGTTTCTTGTTTTGTACTTTGGGGTTGTGATTTGCAGCCTAACCATAAGGAAGCTGTTAAGAACACTACAATATTTACTTGCTTATACATTATTGTATTTTTAGTAATTGTATTTCTTTTAACCTGACAAAATCCCATGTTTCCATTTTTTTTCCTCCCGCAAAAGTTAGGGTATTGATTCCTTTTTTTAAGGATACTTCCCCTAATTCAACTCGTTTAAAAACATCCATTCCTCCGGTATTCGGCAGGGTGATTTTGACTTTATCTTTTGCTTGAAAAGTAACCACATTTCGGTTGTTTTGTGTGGCAACTGTTGCGATTACTTTATAGTTTCCCTTTGAAGGTATTTCTACTTTCCAATGGGCTTTATTTCCTGTATTTTTAAAACGCGGGTGTGGAATACAATTTTTCCAATTGTCAAAATATGCGTCTTTGTTAGTTTTTACTATCGTTGGAATACAATCAAACTGCGGTTTGATGGTAAGTAAGGCATTTGAAGGGGTTAACAATAGTTCTTCACTTGCTGACGGTTTGATAAATCCTGCATCGATATGCAAGGGTTCTTCTATTTCTAAAACAAGTACTGATACTGCTGGGTGTGATTTTTCTTTTGGCAAACCGGTAATTTCTACGCTATTTGTTTTCTTTTTGGTTTTTAAGATAGTATTTGTCCCCAGTAAAGTTGCCGATACAATGTTATTTTTTAATCCGGGAACGCTTAATTTTTGGTTTTTTGGCCAGTTATAAATATGCAAATACAGGTTGGTTTTTTGGCCATTTGTTTTTAGGGTAGCTTCACCAAAAGGCAATTTATAAAACGGGTTGGCTTGTGTGCCGTAAATAGATGCTCCGTTAACTTTCATCCAATCGCCAATATATTGTAATGCCTTTAGGGTTTGTTCAGGAAATTCACCGTCTTGATTGGGGCCTACATTAAATAAAAAATTCCCTCCCAACGCGGTGATATGTACTAGTGTTTTTAGTAAAAATTCAGGTGATTTCCACGCATCATCTGACGGTTTGTAACTCCATGAGCGATTATGTGTTAAGCATAATTCGTTATACTCTTTTGTAAAAACGCCCGGAATTACCTGTTCATAGGTATTAAAATCGCCTTTGAGGTTTCCTCCCAACCGTGGGTTTACAATAATAGTTGGCTGTAATTTTACCAATTCTTTTGCAATACTATCGGCTACTTTTTTATTTTGTGTGGCACGTCCCGAATCCCACCAAAGAAGTGAAACTTCGCCATAATTGCTCAAGAGTTCGGTAACTTGCCCTTTTACAATGGTTTTAAAATAGGTAACCCAATCGCCATTTTGTTTTTTATCCCAACGGTTTTTAGGTGCTAATCCTCCGGGATGGTGCCAATCTTGTGCTTGTGAATAATATACTCCAAACTTTAATCCGTATCTACGGCAAGCGTCAGACAATTCTTTAATAACATCGCGTTTAAAAGGTGACGCATCTACGATATTGTAATCACTTACATCTGAATCGAATAAGGCAAAACCATCGTGATGTTTGGTGGTTATTACCAGATATTTCATTCCTGCTTCTTTAGCAGTTTTTGCCCATTTATCTGCATCAAAATGTTTTGGATTAAATTTACCGGCAATTTCTGTTGCATATTCATCAACAGGAATTTTGAGGTTACGCATAATCCATTCGCCTTTTGGATCTTTTTGCTTTTTCCCTTTATACTCACCATCTAATTGGCTGTAAGCTCCCCAATGGATAAACATCCCAAAACGGGCATCTTGGTACCATTGCATACGTGTTGCTTTGGTTGCTTTTGTTTCTTTTTGATATGCACCAGTTTGGGCGAAAAATAACTGGCAAAACATCAACCATACTAATATGGTTATAAATTTTATTTTCATTCCTTTTGAAAAATACTATTTATGCTTCTTTTTTCCTTTGCCTTTTTTCTTTCCTTTTTTATCAGCCTTCTTTGAACCTATTTTTTCTGGCACTAAGTATTTGGCTTTCCAATGGGTTAGCAATTTCATCATTTGCGCGGTTTTTTCAGGCATTTTTTTCGATAAATCGTGTTTTTCGCTTATATCTTCTTTTAGGTTATAAAGTTCTACGATATCATCATCGAAAAAGTGAATCAATTTATAATCGCCCGAACGTACTACTGAGGCATTATGGTCTCCTGTTCGTTTTGGCCGTGCTTTACGCTCATTCCAAAAAACAGTCCTGTTTTCCCAACTTTCTTTATTTTCTAATACGTTTTTATACGATTTTCCGTCAACGCCTTTGACATTTTTACCTGTTGCCAAATCTAATAAGGTTGGAAACACATCCATTCCTAATACAATAGATTTATCTTCTACCCGTGGTTTGAAATGATTTCCCCATTTTACAAATAATGGCACACGAATGCCACCTTCGTACAGCCACCCTTTTCCTGCCCTAAGGGGAAAATTGGTAGTTGCCAATTCGCGATTGCTCTTTGTTCCTGAATTGGACAATCCTCCATGGTCTGACGACAAAACAATAATGGTATTATCGGCAATACCTATTTCTTCAATGGTTTTTAATAACCGGGCTACATTTTCGTCAACATTTTCTACCATTCCGGCATAGGCAGCATTGTCTTGGCGCATTTTTTGGCGGCCATCGATATAGGTATATTCCGGCGTATCCCCAAAATCAATGGTTGCTAATTGTTTTTTGTTTCTTGCTTCATCTGTGGGTTTCGCTTCTATGGGTGTATGTACTGCGTAAAATGCCAATACCGCTAAAAAGGGTTTATTTTTAGGGTTGTTTTTAATAAAATTAATCGTAGCATCGGTTAACATATCAGATGCATAATCGCCTTCCTTGCCATCTTCTTGTACATTCGGTACGTTGTATTTGGCCGGTTTGCCGTTTTTTTGTGTATTAAACGGATAAAACCGGCTTCCTATGCCGCCGGCTTTTCCCGCAGCATAAGAATCTGTATATCCAAAATTTTTCGGAGAGCTATCCCCATCACCCAAATGCCATTTTCCAACATAATAGGTATTGTATCCTGCTTTGTCAAACTGTTTGATAAAGTTTTTTTCTTTGGGGATGGCTCCTAAATGCCCTTTGTTTTCGTTTACCGGATAGGTTGCCGTCATCATGCCGTACCGCGAAGGCGTGCAACGCGGATAACTGGCATAAGCATTGGTGAAATTAACCGATTCTTGAGCTAATTTATCAAGGGTTGGCGTATCGTATAGTTTTGAACCTGTTAGGCTTAAATCGTGGTATCCTAAATCGTCAACATGGATGATTAGGATATTGGGCTGTTTTGATGTTGCGCTTGTATTTTGTGCAGCAGTGTTATTCGATTTGCATCCTATCAAAAGCATACTTAATACGAATAGATAGATTGAGTGTAACTTCATTTTTGGTACTTTGTTTTATCATTTTTAAACGTAACAGGTTTTCTTTTGGAAAGGTCAAAAACCTGTTAGGTTTTGTATTTTTATTTTACATTGTGAAATCTTTTATACTCACTTTTCAAATAGCCTTTGAGCTCTGCTTTTAACTGTTTGACAACTGATGCATAAGCAGGTTTATCGACTAAATTTTTGGTTTCCAGCGGGTCTTTTTGATAGTCGTATAATTCCCTTCCTACGATATTTTCATTCTTATAGGGTTTGAACGATTTATAGCCGTTGCCGTGCCATTCGGTATAACGATAACGATTATCGCGTAACGAATAGCCTTCTTTGTCTTTGCCTCTATGGTATTGGCTTACTGCAAATTTTTTATTGATTTTTGTGGTTGGATTATTGTCTAGCAGTGGTACTAATGATTTTCCTTCGTTTTGTGGTGAGGGTTTTACGCCTGCCAATTCAAAAACGGTAGGAAATAAATCGAGCAGCTCTACGGGTTGGCCAACATATTTATTTTTAGCGATTCCGGGGCCTGCAAACATAAACGGAATACGTGTAGCTTGTTGAAAATTAGAATGTTTACACCATTCGGCATGGTCGCCTAAGTGATATCCGTGGTCACCCCAAAGTACGATTAAGGTATTTTCCAGTATTCCTTTTTGTTTTAAGGCGTCTAATAATTTGCCCAATTGTGCATCTATATACGATACGGCTGCCATATAACCGTGAATCAGTTCACGTTGTTTGGCTTCGGGCAGTTTATCGCCAATGCCTAGATTATCATCAATATCGCTATATGCCCGTAACTCTCCAAAGGAATGGTAGGCAATCATAGGAGTGCCTTCTGCCAAGTCTTGAAATTCAGCTAATTTTATGTCTTTACGCTTGTATAAATCCCAATATTTTTTGGGGGCGATAAATGGCAAATGTGGCTTTTGGAACCCAACGGCTAAAAAGAAGGGTTTTTTACTTTTTGTCAACTCATTCAATTGCCTGATTGCGGTTTGTGTGTATATTCCGTCTTGGTAGGCTTCATCAGAAACGTCTTCGCCTTCTGTACTGGGGCGAAGGCGTTTAAAGACATAACCGCGTAGTTTCCCACGTTTTTTACCATTGGCTTTGGCTTCTTTGGTCAAGGCAGCCATCTTGGCTTTGGTCTCAGGATTTTGGTAATAATTGTAAGCGGGTGCTCCGTATTTCGGGTCGTAATTATCGGGTATTTCATGGGGAATTGACCAGCTTTTCCCGTCATGGCCGGGGGATGCGGAGCCTTTGTGGTAAATTTTACCTACTCCTGTGGTTTGATACCCTTGCGATATTAAGTACTCGGGCATAGAAATTAAATCGGGAGCTGATTTTCTAAAATCGGTATGTAAATCCCATACTTTAGTCCTGTCAGGCCGTGTACCAGTCATCACACTCGCCCTTGACGGGCCGCAAACCGCCTGTTGTACATAGGCATTGGTAAAGGTAACGCCCATTTGTGCCAAACGGTCGAAATTTGGCGTGTGCATTTCGGTATGCCCGTAATTGGATAATAGCGGTTTTAAATCGTCAACAGCAATAAATAGTATATTTTTTTGTTCGTTTGCCGGGTTATTGTTCTTAGTAGTATTCCGATTGTTTTTTTCGGCATTTGATTGTTGTGATTTACATGAGAACAGTGTAACTATAACCAGTAAAAAACTTATATATTTTTTCATTTTTTCTCTCCTTTGATTTTATTTTTTATTTTTTTTCCTTCAATGACTTCTTGAACCGAGGTTTCATCGTCTTTTCTGTCAATTATTGAGCCAAAATCGGTATCTGTTATTTTTCTAAATTCGGCTAATGACTTATTATCTTCATATTTTATCATAAGCTCTTTGAGTTGCTTTTTAAGGTCGGTAATGATATTGGTATATTGCGGGTCATTGTATACATTGTGTATTTCATAAGGGTCTTTTTCTAAATCGTACAATTCCCAAACATCTATATTATAATAAAAATGGGCTAATGTATATTTTTGTGTCCTAATACCGTAATGTGGCTGTACATGGTGCCAATAGGGAAATTCGTAATAGTGATAATACATAGCTTTTCGCCAGTCTTTAGGTGTTTTTCCTTCAAGTATGGGTTTAAAGCTTTCGCCTTGCATAAGTTGTGTTGTTTTTATTCCGGCAAGGTCTAATAAGGTAGGTGCAAAATCGATATTGGCAATAATATCTTTATTGACACTATGGGGTTTTATCCTTTTCGGGTATCTTACCATAAAGGGCATTCGCAACGATTCTTCGTAAATAAAACGTTTGTCAAAAAAGCCGTGGTCTCCGAGGTAAAATCCTTGGTCTGAAGTTAATACAATAATTGTATTGTCTGCCAATCCGTTTTTATCTAAATAGTCTAATACCTTTCCTATATTATCATCAACTGATTTTACGCAGGCCAGATAATCTTTGATATAGCGTTGGTAGCGCCATTTTTTTCCTTCTTGATAACTCATTCCTTCGGGAGCCACAATTTCCCCTCTTTTGGCACCATAAAAATCCCATGCAATTTTATCTCTGCCTTTTAAGCCTTCGGGAGTTTTATACTTCATATCCCTTCTACTCAAAAAGTCCATGGTCATATCGGTATCACCTGCGGTAAGTTCTCTTCCTTTATAATCATCATCAAAGGTTACAGGGTATGGCATTTCTATATCATCCCATAGTTTTTCATATTTGGTATCGGGTTCCCAAGGCCTGTGCGGGGCTTTAAATTGCAACATCATCATAAACGGAATGTCTTTTTTACGTTCTTTCTCTAGCCAATTGAGTGCAAAGTTGGTACTGATATTGGTAGCATATCCTGTTTCTTTAACGTCTTTGCCGTTTTCATTGTAAA
Source organism: Flavobacteriia bacterium (assembly GCA_011330545.1). Classification (GTDB taxonomy): domain Bacteria; phylum Bacteroidota; class Bacteroidia; order Flavobacteriales; family Flavobacteriaceae; genus Aureibaculum. Next base: position 11,480 of record DRQI01000184.1, on the reverse strand, counting down.
CAGGATTCCAGTAATGCCCTTGTTGGCCTGCAGAATTGTGGTATTTAAAGGTATCAAACCCTTTGGGTTCGGTACCTAAATGCCATTTTCCAAAAAGGCTGGTTTGATACCCGTTTTTTTGAAATTCTTGTGGGAATGTCCATTGTGATGCATCGAATTTTCCGCCGCGTTCATTTTTATAATATCCGTTTAGGTTGCTAAATTTTCCTGTTAAGATGGCTGCCCTACTGGGCCCGCAGATGGCATTGGTACACAATACATCTTGAAATAGCATTCCTTCATTGGCAATTTTATCTATGTTGGGTGTTGGAGCAATATCTTTATAAATACCTCCATAGGCACTAATGGCCTGTGTGGTTAAATCGTCAGCCATGATATAAATGATATTGGGTTTTACACTATCAGCTTGGTTATTATCGGCCATTAGCATTTTTGTATTCTTTTTTTGGCCAGTACACGATATCGTTAGCAATGCAAAAATTGATATCATGCTTGCTACTGCTATTTGTGTTTTTAAAATTGTTTTCATTCGTTTCTTTTTATTATTCCTTAAATACAGCATTATACAACTTAGTTTAGTAATCAGTTTGTTTCTTATTGAAAGATTCTTTAGTACTTCTCTTTAAGAATAACACAGTTTATAATTTTAATCTTTTATTTTAAAACCTTTGGTTACCTCAAAGGTTACTTTTTTAAGGTCTTTGTCTGCTGATGAGTTTCCTGTCATTACGGTAAATTGCCCAGCTTCAACTCCGAAATTAAAATTGATATCATAAAAAGCCAAGCTGGAGGCTGTTATCTCAAATGTTACTTTTTTTGTTTCACCGGCTTTTAACGCTACGCGCTGATATGCTTTGAGTTCTTTTACAGGCCTTGTAACCGAGCTAATATTGTCTCTAATATACAATTGTACTACTTCGTCTCCAGCAATTTTACCTATGTTACTAACGTCAATGCTTACTGTGATTTTATCATCTTTACCTGAAAATGTTTTTTTTGAAAGTTTGGGTTTTGAGAATTCAAATGTTGTATAACTCAATCCAAAACCAAAAGGGTGCAAGGGTATTTTCTTTTCGGTATTGTATTTATGGATATAGGCTGTGGGCTTATGATTGTAAACCATTTGCAATTGGCCTACGCTTCTAGGAATGGTTACCGGTAATTTACCACTGGGGTTTATTTTACCGAAAAGTATTTCGGCGGTTGCTTGCCCGCCAAATGCCCCCGGTTCCCACGTATTGATAACGGCTTTGGCACGTTGTTCTAACCATGGTTCGGCAATGGGACTTCCGCTTACATAGACAACAATAACCGGTTTATCATTTTCAATAATCTTTTTAGCCAATTCCATTTGTTTTCCTGATAATTTCAATGTTGCTCTATCTATATTTTCACCGGTTGTTTTGTATTTCCATTCGTGACGAAAAGAATTCTCGCCCAATACTAAAATTGTGATGTCAGCTTGTTTTGCCAAATCTACTGCTTTTAAGATGTCACTATCTTTCATCTCTCTTGAACGCTCTCCTGAATTGAAATAGGATACTTTATATCCTTTTTCTTTTCCTATTTTTTTGATGCCTTCAAAAATGGTAATCACATTTTCTTCGGGTTGTGGTGCTGCCCAATCGCCTAAGGTTGTTTGATTATTGGCATTAGGGCCTGTGATAAAAATTGATTTGCCACTTGTTTTTTTTAGCGGAAGGATTCCAGTATTTTTAAGTAAGGTGATTGCTTCTCTTGCTTGTTGCAATGCTGTTTGTTGGTGTTCTTTTTTAAACACTGTATTTTTTCGTTTGCTTAAATCAATCAATGGATTTTCAAACAGTCCCAATCTGAATTTGGCTTCTAAAATTTTACGGCATGCTTCATTGACACGTTCTATGGGTAGTTTTCCTTCATTGACTAATTGTACGACATAATCTGCAAATTTAGGGCCGTGCATGTGCATATCTAAGCCGGCACTAACGGCTTTTAGCGTGGCGTCTTTAAAATCTTTGGCTACGTGATGCCAGATGGCAATTCGTATCACATCATTCCAATCGCTTACATAAAAACCGTTAAAGCCCCAACGGTTTCTCAAGATATCGGTCATCAAATATTTATCCATGTGTGCCGGTATTCCGTTTACTTCATTATGGGCAGTCATTATAGAATATATGTTGGCCTCTTGAATAGCCCGTTTGTAAGGCGGCAAGAAAATTTCAAATAGGGTACGTTTTGAAACGTCTATTGGTGCCGCATTTAATCCGTTTATAGATTGGCTTCCCCCGATGAGGTGTTTGGCACAAGCAATAACATGTTGGGTTCCTGTAAAACCGGTTCCTTGTAAGCCTTTAATGGTGGCTACTCCCATATTTCCAACTAAATATGGGTCTTCACCAAAAGTTTCTCCGGTTCGGCCCCACCTCGGGTCTCGCAAGACATCGATATTAGGCGTAAATGCCCAATGAGAACCTGTGGCACGCATTTCTAACGCTGTTTGTAAGCTAGCCTTTTGTTGTAATTTGTCATCCCAAGTGGCAGCTTGCGTTATGGGTGAAGGGTAAATGGTCGCCCCGTTGTAGAGTCCGTTGCCATGAATGGCATCAATACCGATTAAAAGCGGAATTTTTAAGGGTGATTTCTGTGCTAATTTTTGAAGGTGGTTGGCTTCTTCGGCAGTGACCACGTGTAAAAAAGATCCTATTTTTCCTTCGGTAATCATCTTTGCCACGTCGGCACTCAACATACCGGGGTAAAAACCCAAGGCATCATTTTTGGCTAAATCGGCTGCGGTAATGTTATTTTCGGCATGTTTCATGTGTTCTAAACCCACATATTGCGACATTTGTGCCGCTTTGTCTTCGAGTGTCATGCGCGCTAGCAAATCTTGAATTCTTATTTCTACCGATTGTGATGCATCTAAATAAATTGGTTTGTTGGTTTGTGCATGTGACGGTATCATAAAAATTAAGGCTAATGCCGAGATTATATAATATGATTTATTGAAGTTCATTCTTTCTTACTTTTATTTGCTACTTTTTTTAAGGTTTTTTTTATGGCAACATAAACAGGTTTGGGCTTCAGGTTTTTATCGTATAAAAAACGGTGCCTGTCTTTTCCGTCATCACCATCTACCAATCCCCAAATATTAAAAGTGACCACCCCTGTTTTTCTTTTTTCGAGAACTATTTTTAAAATTTTTGATAGAGCCTGGGCTTGTTTTTTATAATCGTTTTGTGTTGGATGATTTTTTAAATGATAATCGAATTCTGTAATGTGAAAATCAAGTTTATTTGCGTGTGCCCAATCTATTAGTTGTGAAAGGTATTCAAGGTTTTTAGGATTGTCAACAACTCTTGAGCTTTCTTTCAAATGCGCTTGCCATCCCAATCCGTCTACTCTATACCCTTCTTTTTTTAAATAGAGGATTGTTTTTTTTACTTTTTCCCACATGACGGGTTCCATCCCACCGTGTTGATTGTAAATCTGGCTTACATTGGGTGCGCATTTATTGGCAATTTGAAAGGCTTTGGTAATATAAAGTGGTACTCCTGCTTTATCATAACCCATCTTTACCCAAGGGTTTTCCCACTCTTTTACACCGGATTTATCTTTGAACCATGTACCATCTCTTTCAACGGTTTCATTGACAACATCCATCCATTTGATAGTTTTTTCTTTATTTATTTTTTTGGAAAGTGCTGTCATGAATTCGGCCATATTTTTTTCTAGTTCTCTCGCTGTACGTTTATCGCTTTTTGCCCACTTTGAGGCTTGCGGACTGATAGGCCCGTGGATTCTTAAGGCTATATTATTTTTTTTTCCGAACTTAATAAATGTTTCTAGCCTTTTCCATTGCCAAAGGGTTGGTTTGGGATGAATATGGCTTTGTTTTGCGAAATTTCTTGAGGTTGCATACGTAAAATCTTTTAAAAATAATTTTTCTACTAGGGTGCCTAATTGTTCGTACCCTAAAGTTGTACCTATAAAAACATTATTTTCAGGATACTGCTTTTTTAGAATGTTTTTGATACTTTGTGAATCGTATCCCTTATATTCTTGTGAATATGTTTTCGTGGCAAAAACAGTAACTAAAATTAATATCATGCAATAGGCTCTCATGGGCAAATTATTTTGCAATTGGTGTTTTTAATTTGGTCGTTATCAAGAGGTTGCTCGCTATTAAACAACCTTTTCCTTCATTTCTTTTAATATCCTGGGTTTTGATCGGAGGCTGATATTTGTTGGTTTGAATTGATTTCAACACTTGGAATAGGCAGCAACATTGCTTTTTGGTCATCTGGATATTCGATATCATAATTTTTATTGTCAATGGCTATTCTTGTATTATGCACATCGATATAATTGGTTTTGAAAAAATTGTATCCTCTTCTACGGCCAACAAACCAATCGTGTCCTTCTCCTAATAATTCATATTGATATTCTCTCATAATGGCGGCTCTAAATTCGTCTTGAGCCAGGCCTGACCAATCGGCAGGTTCTACCGCACTGTCGCCTGAATTTCTAGCTCTTGCCAATACTTCATTTACATATTGATAGGCATTATCGGGGCCATTCAACTCATTTTCTATTTCGGCTAACATCAATAATAAATCGGCATAACGATACTGAATATAATTAAAATTATTTGCATCTGTTGTTGCTGATTGATCTTTTATAAAATACTTATACAGATATGGAAATCCTTTGTTAAAGTTACTTCGGTTTGCATCGGGGTATACTTTTATTACCCCACTGGGAAATTTATCATAGGTTGAAATAAAGGTAAATGCTATTCTCGGATCATCCGGATACTTATCGGTATGCATATCAATGGTTTCAGGGTTGGGTCTTATGCGTTGCCATCCTCTACCTGCAAAAGCATTGTTGGGTGTAAAGAGCCGTGTTAGCCTGGAATTATTTTCTTCATTAAATTGAATTTCAAAAATAGATTCGCTATTGTTATTTGCGGTTGCAATAGAACTCCATAAATCGCCATAGTTAGGTACTAAGCTGTATTGCCCAAAAACTTGAATGGCTTCATCGTAAGCTTTTTGCCAGTTTGCACTTGCATTGTCATTACCGGCCAATTGCATGTATACTTTAGCCAATAACATATTTGCTGCTAATTTTCCGGGTCTGCCATTTTTTTGTGCTGCGGCATCTAACATCAACGTTTTTGCCTTTTCTGCATCTGCAATAATTAAGTTATAGACTTCTTCAACACTTGCCCTTGGCTTGTGTAATGTGGCACTACTTGCGGGTTCGGTATGCAATGGCACACCGCCGTATAACCGTACTAAATTAAAATAGGTATGTGCCCTTAAAAAATAGGCCATACCTAATATATTATTAAGTTCTGCATCTTGGCTATCAGTAGGTATATTAGCGATTATATCATTACATCTTGATATGGCCACATACATCTGCCTCCACAAATTGGTAGGATAGTTTTGTGATGATAATGGGCTTAATGCTGCAATATTTGACCTGTCTGTCCTTTTTCCTGAAACAAACAAACCTGAGGTAAAATCTGTTGCATGATGAAAATCTGCACTGTAATAATTAAATCCTGCAAAAGCCTCAAAAACGCCATTTAAGGCTACGTCTGCCCCTTCGACCGTTGCGAAAACATTTTCACTTGACAGAAATGGAGGGTCTTCATTTAAGTCACAAGAGATGTAGATTATAGAAGTAGTAATTATTACTGCTAATAGTTTAAATATATTTTTCATGTATTTAAATTTTTTATTTTTTATTGATGACACATGGAACTCGCAATTAGTCATTCCTTTGGGTGTCAAATTTTGGCATGCTCGTTTCATAATTATATTTTTTAAAATTTAATATTGATACCTAACACATAACTTCTTACATTAGGTGTTCCTACCCAATCAACACCAAGAATAGTTCCGTCATACAAGAAACTGGTCAATTCCGGGTCATACCCGCTATAATTGGTTATGGTAAATAGGTTATTACCCGAAGCATATATTTTTAAGCTATTGACAAACGATTTTTTATTTAAGTCTATATCGTAACTTATGGTGGCATTCCGTAAACGGAAATAGGTTCCGTCTTCTATCAATCGGTCATTGGGCACATTAGAGGCTGTTGTTGAGCCAATTCTCGGAGCGCTACCGTTCGGGTTATTAGAAAATGAATCGAAAAATGCCCTGGGCCTGATATTATTTGATGTACCCAAGGCGATATCTTCTACTAATAAATTTCCGTTAAGGATATCATTGCCATAGCTTCCTGAGAATAATAAATCGAGGTTAAAGCCTTTATAGCGTAAATTGGTATTAATACCGTACGTAAAATCAGGATTAGGGTCTCCGATAATGGTTTTATCGATATCATTGACATTGCCATCTCCGTTTACATCTACAAAAATAACATCACCGGCTTGGTTAGGGTTTCCTTGGAAGGTTGGCCCTGCGTCTGCTGTGGCTTGGTCGGCATAAATGCCATTGGTTTGATATCCCCAAAAAACGCCTATGGCTTGTCCTTCTATAAATGCATTTGCCGGGGCTTTGAAGTTATTTCCGGTAGAAACATTATTTCCAAGAAAATGAGACACATTTACTAATTGGCCATCAATATAAATATCACTTGGTGCCAAGGTACTCAAATCGGTAATTTCACTTTTATTGAACGATATATTCCCTCCTACTGAGAATGAAAAATCATCGGTTTCTTTAATAATTGCATTGATTGAAAATTCAATTCCCCTATTTTCAAGGCTTCCTTGGTTGACTAATAAATTGGTAAAGCCTGATGAGGTTGGGGTTGGTGTATTTATCAATAAATCTGTAGTTTCTTTTAGGTATACATCAATATTTGAGGTGATTTTATCGTCAAAAAGGCCAAAGTCTATCCCAAAATTGGTCTGGGTAGTGGTTTCCCAAGTCAGGTCTTCATTTGCTATATTTACTGCAGCCACGCCTAAGATTGTATTGTTATTGGCATCTGATAAAAAAACGGCACCGAAGTTATTAAAGGTTTGAAAAGGTTTGATGGCCTGATTGCCCACTTGCCCCCAACTTGCCCTAACTTTTAGGTTATTGAATACTTTTGAGTCTTTTAAAAATTTTTCTTTGGTAGCTACCCATGCGAATGAAGCTGCGGGAAAATAGCCTACTTTGTTATTGCCCCTAAATTTTGAAGACTTATCCCTTCGTAAGGATGCGTTAAAAATGTATCTGTTTTTAAAGGTATAGGTGGCTCTTCCTAAAAAGGAGAGTATTTTGTCTTCAACGGCCAAAGAAGAAAATGGTGTCAGTACCAATGAACCTAATTGGGGGCTTCTCTCCCTTAAATTATTAATGGGAAAATCTCCGACTTCATAAATGGTGTTATCGCCATTTGACCCGTCAAAAGTAACGCCTAGCGTTGCATCAATTTTATGTTTTTTATTAAATCGCTTTTTATATATTAATAAATTATCAATGGTATAGGCTGTTTTACTCAAATCTGAGAGTGCCAAATAGCCATTGGTAAACGATCCTTTTGTGGTTTCGGGGCCATACCAACGTGAACGTGATTTTGTACGGAAGTTGGTTCCTGCCCTAAGCTGATATTGAAAATTTTCTGTGAGGTTATAGGTTAGTTTTACCGAGGCATTCAATCGTTTTTCGTTTATTTTTTCTTCAAACCCTAAAATCCAAGAAAAGGGATTGCTTGCGCCTATTTCCGGATCATCAATTTCTAATTCACCTCCAATCAATGGGTTATAACTTATCAGTTGGCGGGTAAAACTACGAGAGCCTCCTGAAATTGATGCTCCTTGCGACATATTGCCACGCCCTAAATACAAACCTATCCGGGTGTCTAATTTTAATTTATCGGTAAGGTTATTAGAATAATTAAAACGTACGTTTCCACTATTTAGAAAAGTATTGGGTACTACGCCCTTGAATTCTTCTATACTGGCAGACATATAATAGTTTGATTTATCATTGGCGCCACTAACATTTACGCCGCCGGTATTCACATATCCTTCTTTATAAATTTCATCTTGCCATTTGATTTGACGCAAGGGTACGGTATCAGGAACGCCATTTTGTATTAAAAATACGGTATTACCATCTATTTGATAGGGTATGTCATTACCGTCTATTACGGCGGTTTGATTTCGATAGCGCGCATAGTCTACCGGATTGAGTACGTCTATTGTTTTTGTAATCTGTAATATGGAAGATGAAGCAAAGGTATTGATAACGGCTTTTCCTTGTTTTCCTTTTTTTGTAGTAATTAGAATTACTCCGTTAGCGCCTCGTGAACCGTAAATTGCTGTTGCAGAGGCATCTTTTAGTACTACAACACTTTCTATATCTCTCGGGTTAATTCCTGTTAATCCGTTTTGTGTTTGTTGTGTTTCATTAGCGTCACTGGTGGCATCGATAACATCTTCTCCCGCAGAATCTATAATAACGCCATCTACTACGTAGAGCGGTTCATTATTACCGCGTAAACTGTTAGCGCCACGAATCCGGACACTTACTGCAGCTCCGGGCGAACCGGTATTTGAACTCACATTGAGTCCGGTAGTCCTCCCTTGCAACAAGGAAGATACACTGGTATACTGTGAGGCGATTTCAGATTTTTCTTTTACTTCTGACAATGCGCCTGTTAAATCTTTCTTAGCTGAAGTACCATACCCAATCACTACTACTTCTTCTAATTGTTGGGCATCGGCTTTTAATATGACATTGACTGATGTTTTATCTGTTATATTTACCTCTTGGGTAACGTAACCAATAAAACTGATAACCAGTATATTACCTTCACCTTTTAGTGTAATGGAAAAATTTCCGTCAAAATCGGTTACTACGCCATTGGCAGTCCCTTTTTCAACAATGGATGCTCCCGGTAATACAAGTCCGTCAGTATCTTTTACACTACCGGTTATTGTCTTTTGGGCAATCAACAAACTCGGTAATAAAAAAAGAATAAGTAGCTTGAATAGTGTTGCTTTTTTCATCTGTTCATTTTATTTAAGTTAGAATTAGATGGAACCTTTTTAGCTTGTAATATCATTTCAACGTTAAATTAAATTGATATCATCAAGCCATATTGACTAAATAAATTGCTTTTGCCTTACAGGTTTCATAAGATTTGGTTTTTTTATTTGGTAAAAGTAGCCGTAGCAACACAATTCATGGTTCTATTTTCATCTCAAAAGGTTTGTCTATTGTCAAAGTTGAAGGGAAACCGGGTTTTGAAGGAAAAAGGGGTGGTTTTCAGCTTTACGACGAGCATGTCAACTTAATATGAATAGCAGAAGCCATTTTAACCCAAACTAAAGTATTAGAAAAGTAAGTTTAATTATTCTTTTGAAGGCTTTCTAAAAAATTGCTCGGCGTGGTGCCATAGAATTTTTTAAACGAGGTACTAAAGTATTTCGGATTGGAAAACCCTGAGCTATAGGCTACTTCTTTAATACTACATTCGCCTTTAATAAGCAGGTTTTTGGCGTGTTTCAATTTTGCATGAATGATAAAGTCTTGCGGTGATAAATCGACTAAATTTTTAAGTTTCATGTACAGCGACGTCCTGCTCATTCCAATACTTTTTGACAGGTCATGTACCGAAAATGAATTGTTCTCTAAATTTTGCAGGATGGTTGTTTCTAATTTTTTGAGAAATTTTTGATCGCTTTCATTTCTAAAAATAGTGGCATTTTCGGTATCGTTTTCGTGGATGTATTTGGTACGTAATTTTTTTTGCCATTTTAAGGTATTAATCATTTTTGCCAACAAAAACTTAATGTCTACGGGTTTTTCGATGTATTCGGTAATTCCGCTTTCAATACTTTCCAGTTTCTGAACTGAATTTTGAATAACGGTAAGCATAAAAACCGGAATGTGGTTTAAATTGATATCATCTTTTAGTTTTGCAGACATTTGCATTCCGTCCATTTCGGGCATAATCAAATCTGTTAAAATAATATCGGGAAAAACTTCTGAAGCAATCTCTAAGCCTTCTTTGCCATTTCTGGCTTCAAAAACCTGAAAATATACACCTAGAGTATTTACCAATGCTTCCCTCAATTCGTCATTATCTTCAACAATTAAAATTTTACTATCGCTAAACTCGTCTAATTCTGATTGGTCTTCGGTATCACGAATGGCTTGCTGTAATGCATCGTCTTTTGCCGCTTCACTTTTTTTATAGGTTTCTTGTAAATTTTTTAGCAGTACGGTGAAGGTAGTTCCTTTATTTTCTTCACTTACAAAGTTAATAGAGCCACCGGTTTTTTCAATGAGTTTTTGTACCATTACCAAACCTAATCCGGTTCCAGGGCGTTGGCTGTTAATAACATTCCTAGCTCTATAATATCGTTTTAGAATGAATTTTTGTTGGTCTTTCGGGATACCCAATCCATTATCTGAAATTTCAATTTTCAATTCCCCTGTACGGGTTTTTGAAAAGTTTACAGTGATACTGCCATTGTCAAAAGAATATTTGATAGCATTTGAAATTAGGTTGAGAATAATTTTATCAAAAACACCTATATCACTGTAAAAGAATTTATCACCCCAATGATTGTTAATTTTAATACTGAGGTTCCGCTCATCGGCCAACGGTTTAAAATCGTGCAAAAGGTTTTTGATATGGTCTTCTAATTCTATTTCGGCAATATCTTGTGTGGCAAAATCTTGAGAAGTGACTTTGTGAAATGTAAGCATTTGTTCAAATAATGAATTGATGCGCTTGACAGTGGTTTTAATACGTTTTTTAGATTCGCTGTTAGAATTGCTATTCTCGGTAACATTGTCTAATGATGATAACAATACTGACAATGGGGTTTTAATTTCGTGTGTGATATTATTAAAGAAAGCAATTTGTTCATCGGCATTTCTTTTTTTAACAATAACACTTGTAAAATGTATGATTAGATAGAGTATTGCCAATGCTGCCAAAAAGTACAGCACAAAGGCTTGTTTTGTGGCCCACCAAGGGGAAAGGATGGTTAGTTTGAGTGTTCGTTCTTTTCCGAAATTACCATATTTATTAGAGGCTCTTACCCGAAACACATATTTGCCGGAAGGCAAATTGGTAAAGGTGGCAAAATTGGTATAACTGGGCGTAGACCAATTGTTATTAAAACCATCGAGTTTCCATGAATATTTTATTTTAGACGATGAGCTATGCAGTATTCCCGTAAATCGTATTTCTATAGAATTTTCATAATTTTTTAAGGTAATGGCATCAGTGGTATTGATGTGCTTTTCTAAGGTTTTTGAACCTGGTTCTACGGCTTTGTTAAACAATTTAAATTCATCAAAAACAACTATGGGTTTGTGGGTTTGCCCTTTTATTTTTTTAGGGTTGAAAAGTGTCACGCCGTCAACGCCGCCAAAAGCAAATAAGCTGTCACTTATTTTGGCATAACTTCCATAATTGTACTCGGTACTGGCGAGTCCGTCTTTTTTATCAAATACATTGATAATGGTATCTGAAGGTTTTGTAATGATATGAACTAATCCTTT
>DRQI01000183.1 GCA_011330545.1 Flavobacteriia bacterium | reverse complement strand
TGCAAAACCATCAGAAATAAGGCGGCAAATTATATTAGAATCTGTTTTTTTAACAACCTTAGCAGGGGCTTTAGGAATTATTTCTGGAGGAATTATATTAATGATAATCGATGCTGCTTGGGGGCATGGCGATAACGCCACCTTAGTAAATCCTACGGTAGACATACCGGTTATATTAATTGCCTTTGCCACGCTGGTTACCTTAGGTACCCTTATCGGATTAATACCCGCACAAATAGCAGTAAGTGTAAGGCCTATAGAAGCCTTGCATGACGAATAATAAAATCAATCAACAAAACTAGAACTATAAAAAAATGAAAAAAACATTAATATTTGGCGGAATTGCCTTAGCATTAGTAGCAATATTAATATGGTTTGGAAAGAAAAACAGTAAGTCTATTATAGAATATAAAACTGAAAAACCTTTTAAAACCAATATTGTTAGAAAAACGGTGGCCACAGGTAAAGTAATACCCTTAGAAGAAGTTGAAATCAAACCTCAAATATCGGGTATTATTGATAAAATATATGTTGAAGAAGGTGCCAATGTTAAAAAAGGCGATTTGATAGCTAAAGTAAAAGTAGTACCCAATGAGCAATCGTTAAATGCCGCTAGGGGAAGAGTAAACAGCGTTCAAATACAATTAAATAATGCCGAAATTTCATACAATAGAAATAAAGCATTGTATGAAAAAGGAGTCATCTCGCGTTCAGAATTTGAAGCGATTGAACTTACTTATAACCAAGCCAAACAAGATTTGTTGAATGCACAAAGCGACTATCAAATTATCCGTAGGGGTTTTTCGGGGTCAGGCGGATCAGCCAATACCAATATCAGGGCTACCACTACGGGTATGATTTTAGAGATTCCGGTAAAAGAAGGCTATCAAGTAATACAAAGTAATAATTTTAATGCCGGTACCACCATTGCCTCAATTGCCGATATGAGTAAAATGATTTTTGAAGGAAAAGTAGACGAAGCCGAAGTAGGCAAACTCAAAGAAGGTACCGAAATCCAAGTGGCATTAGGAGCTATTGACAAAAAGAAATTCCCTGCTAAATTAAATTTTATTGCCCCTAAAGGAACAGAAGAAAACGGTGCCGTACAATTTAAAATTAAAGCAGATGTTACCTTAGACAAAGGTTATTTTGTAAGGGCAGGATACAGTGCCAATGCCGATATTGTATTAGAAAAAAAAGACAGTGTATTGTCTATCAAAGAATCACTCTTACAATTTGATAAAAAAACCGAAAAACCTTATGTAGAAGTAAAAACCGGTGAAGATACCTATGAGCGTAGAGATGTAGAAATTGGAATTTCAGACGGTATCAATGCAGAGATTATTAGTGGGATAACGGCTGACGACGAGATTAAAGTATGGAATAAAACTTCAAAAAAAGATAAAAAAGAAGGCGAAGAGAGCTAATAAAACCTCAAAATAGGTTACCAACCTTTTTCTAGCAATAGAAAGAGGTTTTTTTATATTCGGTTAACTGATTTAAATCGAAGTTCAATGTTAAGAATGGAATTTTATACGACTAACTGGCAAGTATTACTACCTTTGTTTGATTAAAATCGAAAAATGAAACCATATCAATTACTCCTACTGGCCTCTTTCATATTCTTACATTTTTCTTGTGAAACCGTCAAAAATAAACGATTGGCCAATAGTAGCAAAGACACTGTCAAAGAAGACTGTTTGGTAAGCCGAACCGTACAAACCGATGCTTTCTTAAAAGGAATTAAAGAACTTCAAAACTATACGTGGAACGATACTGAAAAAGAAGCAGCCTTAGAGTTGCCTAATGGTGAAAAACTTACTATTACCCATGGTGGCTGCATACACTTTTTGGCCGCTGCAGAATTTCATACGCCAACACCCATTCGTTTTGAAAACGATTCTACGTATATCTTCAAGCGGGTGCTCTGGATTACAAAATTGTTAAAAGATTTTAAATACCCTCAATTAAAAGAAGCTATAAAAAAAGGCAATTATCAAAAAATTAAAAATAAACACATCACAACATTGACGTTTACAGACAAGGCTTTACAGGAAAAATTCTACGCTATTACAATAAACACGAAAGAACAGACATTTTCTGTTTCACAGTTTTTAGAATAATTTGGGTATTGTAAACTGCAAAATACTGATATATATTAAACGTGTTAACGATTATTTTTTGAGAAATAGTATTATTGCCCTAGCTTCTTTCTCACCCATTTTTCAAGTCCGGTTTTGTCTAACTTAGCCAATTTTTCAACTTTCTTGTCTTTTTTTATCCCGTTTTCTTTATTAGAAGTATAGACCTTGATAAGGCTTTCAAATCCGGCTATATTTGCAGCGAGCTCATTGTCTTTATCAGCGGGATTCTCTAAAGCATACTTGGCCCAACCTCCTAAAAATGATATTAATAAATCGGGATTCTTTTCTGTCAATTCCATTTGAAAAGACTGCATCTTTATAGAAAAACTAGGTGTACCGGTCATCCATTGTAACAAGAAAGCACTCACTTTCTTTCTTTTGGCAACTTGTTGATTGATAGGTGTGTTTTCCAGCCAATTAATTCCCTGTAATACATCATTTTCATATTTTTTATAATCACTATCACTTTTGAGTGTTACATTTTTCGGAATCGTAAATTCTTGAGAAAACAATGTTTGGCTAATAAAGAGCAGGAATAAAATGGCGAGCGTAAATTTTTGAATTTTCATGTGTTTAATGTATTAGAAAGAAATATTAATTTTTAGCTAAAAGAAGTTTTATAACCACAATGGATAGTATACTCTTTCGTTTAGCAACGCTACGAATGTAAGAAATATTCTATCGGCAAACAAGAGCTCAATACGCGTATTACCTTTCTTGTTTTCCGCATTGGGCATCCAATGTGAAAATTGCCTAAGTTTACTGGCCAATGTTTGTTCTTAATTTACGGCTAATACATTTCTTCGGCTCTGAATTCTTTCACCGTAATTGCATATTTTTTGCAATCAACACCCCGAAAAGGGTTTGAAACCCTTTCGGGGTTAGTAACAAGTCAAATCCTAATAATGAAAATTTTAAAAACTAATATTTTTGGCCCAAGATTCAATGGCGTGCCAATCTCTGTAATCGCCTTCTTTTACACCAATAACAGCAAATATGCCTTTAGCTAAAATCCGTTGGGCAAACGGCATTTTACTATAGTCTAATACACCTGCAAATTTACCGAAACTATTCACTTTTATTGTCGGGGTAAGTTTTAAGGTTTTGGTAGCATATCCCTTGGCTTTTAAAATGGTTTTATCATCTTTTCTAGAGAGGACTAAACAAACTAGAAAAAAGTCAACAGCTTTTTTTGACAATATTTTTTCATTTTTCATGATGAATTCTCTGGCTTCCGGCATCCACTTATCATATTGTATTGCACTTCCGATAACAACATTCTTATAATGAACTATATTTTCTATATCACTAATTTTTTTAACATCAACAGTGTTGCCTTGATCAGAGAGCACTTTTCCGATAGTTTCTGCAATCTCTTTTGTCGAACCGAATTTACTTTCATAAGCAACTAAAAATTTTTCTTTTGAATGGCCTTGAGAGTTTCCTGATAGTTTCGAAAGCACAATATTATTGTTATCAGTCATTTTATGAAGAGAAAAGAATCTCTGAAAAGTTATGAAGCCAACAGTAGCAGCAAGTATTTTAGAGCTAATGGCAAGAAAATTTCGTCGCGTTTGATTTGCATTCATTATCGATAATGTTATTTTTATGGAGGAAGCAGTTATACCCGAATATCTGAATTGAAATCCACAATAAAATTGTCAGTAATTTCAAATAATAATACTGTCAGAAATTATTATTTAGCAGGATTCCATATTTTGGTAGCGGCAGTTTCTTTTACATATTCTGAAAAATCTTTGGCCTTTCTTTTCAATACGATTTCAATGTCGTTTGTAGTAGATGAGTTCTTGCCATCTAAGACATTGCTAAAGAGATAATTTACTAGCCATATATAATCTTCGGGTATTTGATGTGCCCGTAACATTTTTTTGTATGCCTTTAATGAAATTTCTTCAAATGTTATATTCCTACCGGTAACTTTAGCAATTTCATTGACAGCTTGCTCAAAAGTTAACAATCTCGGGCCTGTGAGTTCGTATATTTTGTGGGTGTGTATATCATCTAACAAGGCCGTTACAACTACATCTGCAATGTCATCTGTATCAACAAAAGGAATCAATATGTTGGCTCTTGGCAACGCTACATGTCCCGCTACTATAGGCTCCAATAAAAAATTTTCACTAAAGTTTTGACTAAACCAATCGCAGCGTACAACGGTCCAGTTTACATCGGTATTCATAATTATTTGCTCACAGCGTTGCGCTTCTTTTTCTCCTCTTCCTGAAAGCAATACTATTTTTTGAATGCCTGTTTTTACAGCTAATGAAGTAAATCTCTTTATTGTTTTAAAGGCACTTGGTACTGCTAAATCGGGTTGAAACGTAATATATAGCTTATTGATACCGTCTAAAATATCCGGCCAAGTATTTTCGTCTTCCCAATCAAAGGGAACAGCTTCATTTCTTGAACCAATTCGGGTGATATGCCCTAATTTTATCAATCTGTCGTTTACTTTTCTACCCGTTTTCCCTTTTCCGCCAAGTACTAAAATCTTATTATTATTCATGGTTATTTTTGTTTAGATAATTACTACTGCAAAAATGAACCGATTTTCATTTGATAGTTTGTTTGAAAAGGAGTAAGATTTGTTTGAAACGGATTATTTTTTTATATCACTGGGCCGTATGCCAAATTTTTTAAGAAAGGCATTTGAAAAAGAACTGAGGCTTTCATAGCCAACAATCCATGCCACTTCTTGAATACTTTTATCGCTATTATTTAATAACTTATGGGCTTTGTTTAAGCGTTCATGTTGTAAGTATTTGAAAACCGGCACGCCAAATAACTCTTTAAAATTCTTTTTGAGTTTATAATTATTAAGGCCTATCATTTTTGAAAGCTCGTTTAGAGAAGGTGGGGCAACAATTTGATTTATAATAATTTCTTTGGCTTGATAGAGCTTATCGGTATCTCTATCATTGATGGTATGGGTAACAGGCTGAGCAATTAATGCAAAAAAGTGAGCAAGTAGTTCGGTTATTTGACTTTTTAAAAATAACATTCTCGTCACTCCTTTATAAGTTGTATTAAAAATTTTTGATACAGCCTGTTGCATATCAGGAGTCATATAAAATCGGGGGCCTTCTACAAAATCGCCTCCCGGATTTACAAGTTGATAGAGGTATTTGTTAAAAATTTCAATCTCTTGTTTTGGTAGTTTATAGAGATTTTTAAATGTTGAAAAAATACTAACACACCGCAAGGGTTTTTTATGTGATATTTTATGTTCAAACCTAACTCTATTATTCCCAAAAAAAGATGTAACCATTCCTGTTGAGTTTTGTATTGTCTTAGTAGTATTCTTACCTTTAATACTAATTTCTACATCACCAGAGCCGTAAAACGAAAAGCCAATAACTTTATCATCAGAAAAACCTATGGCTTTATCGTCAAGGTCACATTTTTCTACAATTGTTTTTTCTTCATCAGATTGCTCAATTAAGACGATAAAATTATTTATTTCTACAATGTCTGTAATCATGGTTTTGAGATATTTCCAATAATAGCTGCCTTATGATGATGGTAATCAACTTTTTCGTATCATTTTCAACGTAAACCCGCCCAATACCAAAATAATAATTACCATAATGGCCCACAACCATTTTTTATCGGTAAACAACGGTTTAACTCCGGTATTTTCTTTTTTATCAATAACCTCTTCATTTTTAAGGGTTAGGGTAGTTAATGAATCGGGAATTTTATCCGTAAGATAATTCAAATCATAATTAGGCTTTCTTATGGTAGCATTGCCGTACACCAAATAATAGGTTGCCGGTTTTGTAAAACGGGCTATTAATTGATGGCCATAGCCTTTTACCTGAAGGCTGTCAATTTTCAAAGGCTCATTGTCATAATTATAAATAATAAGTTGTAATTGTTGTAAAACAGTACCGTTAAATGTAAAATTATTTTTTTCAAACGAACTCACTGTTTTTGATGCTAGGGTACTATAGTTTCGATGCCAACCTTGCTCGGTTTTTACACTGTCAATTAAATAATTAATGGTAAACGGCCGGTAATAATCAAACGTTGAAGCAATAGAAATATTGAGAAAACTTACCGGTACCTTATTTTTCAACCGGACATCAATAATAGTTTTTTTAGCCGATTTTTTATCATGAATTGTTACCTTTTGTATGGGATAATTTTTGAGATAGGCATCAGTAATAGTATCAAAAGTTATACGGGCAGCCTTTAGTTTAGGATTGTTTTTACTATTGATAAATACTCTAAAATATCGGTATTTAGCCTCGGGAAAAGTAAGTTTGGTAAATCGATAATCGGTTTGCCCGTTTTTAATAGATAAGATTCTATACCCTTCAAGAATACGAAACCAAGTATGTTGGTTTTGGCTGCCCTCTAACCTTACTTTCCAGTCAAAATTATCTTGCTTAAAATCTA
>DRQI01000182.1 GCA_011330545.1 Flavobacteriia bacterium | reverse complement strand
GGTTTTGAAAGTCAGGGGCAAAGCGAAGCTCAAAATCAATAAGTTCGTTCGGTGCAATAGCGCGTTTCTCTTCTAAGTACAAAAAATGGTTTTTCCAATCTAGGGTCACTAAAAAATTTTCAAAAAAACGGTTTCCTAACAATTGGTGCTGCCCGACATCATTTAGCAAATCTAATTCTTGGCTTAACAGTTCTAAATTGCCCATTTCTATTTTTTTAGTTAGTATGCGATAATCGGTAGGTGCTTTGGCAAAGCCGTAAGGTACCGTAGATTTTTTGTTTATTTTTAGCAATCTTTTGAATTGAGACGGATGTGCCACTATTTTAGAGCGGCCGTTTCCGGTATCGATCTCAAATTTTGTAGCAATGCCGTCAATGCTTACTTCAACAGCTTCGGTACCCCAACCTTTTGATGGCAAAAAGGTGGGTAATTTAGTGGCCGTATCACTAATTTTAAACCTTGATATAGTTGTTGCAATCCTGATAATACGATTGGCATAATCTATTTGCCAATTTGATTTTTTGAGCAGTGTACTACCGATAACCCCATATACGTTGTTGCAAAATTTCTTTTTTAATGGCGTTAAATCTATCGCAACGGCACCGATATTGACAAAATTAAGGGTAGCGATATGAATACTGTCTAATACGATGGTATTAATGCCTTGGTTTTTAATTACGGGTCCTGAGATATTTGAAACCCCCAATTGTTTATAATCAAACTCATCGATAATAGAACGGTCTATCAGCGTTGCTTCGGCACCTGTATCAAATAGAAAATTATACGGTTTATTGTGTTGGACAATATCGATAAAGATATAACCGTCAATATATCTAAACGGAATCTCTTCATAATACTCTTCATTGCTTACCGCCCCTTGTGTTGCCCATTGAAGCAACTGTGCATCTTGTGCAATCAGGCCACAAAAAGACAGTAAAAATAGTACTGTTATAAAATTGATTTTTGGCATATTGTTTTATTTATTCGTGATAGAAAGGTATTGTTTGTAGAAAACAATACGGTTGTCAAAAATAAGGTTATCTGTTAAAACGGCCTCAATATTATCTCGTTTTTTAATCGGTTTTGCTTCACTAATTGGTATAATCTTTGATAACACATAGAAAACTATTTATGAAGCCGGCACCTATCATTCTCGTATTATTTATATTGTCGTCATGCATACCGCTACGCATTGCGCCTACCATTAAAGACGATAAGGTAATGTTAGCCAAGAAGTTTAAGCGAAACCTGCCGAGAGAGCACGCTTTTATTTTTGAAGACCCTAAAGAGGCCGATGAATTCTATAATTTTATCAATGCCAAGTATGATTTAGGGTATGACCTCGTTGATAGCAATGTGCCCTTTAGCATTGAAGGCAATCAATATTTCCTTTCTTTTTATGAAACCGAAATCCCTACAAAGACCTTAAATTTAGTTCCGATTGTCATTGATGCGAAATTGGAATCTGATGGGCATGACCCGTTGCTTGCCGATGCTGAATTTTCGCGTAAAGGAAAATGGTTTTTGGTATTGACTGTTTCTGATACGGCTATGAACGATTGCCTGTCACCCAACTACAAATTACGCGATACCGTAGTAAAATACCTGCGGCAATTAAAAGCGGAGTATTTGAATACACATAATTATGTGGAGGTGCTGTTAAAAAATTAATTTAAGGCACTTTTTTAGCGATTAGCAAGAATAACGGATATTTTTTTACAGTGGTGCCGTGTTGTTTTTCAATGCTATACGGAATACTGTAAGATACTGTTTCAAATCCGTGAGCTGCTAATTCGGCACTTAGTTTTTCTTTGTCAAAACCATGATGCCCGTCAAAATTCATTTCAGCAGGGTGGAAGGTGCCGTCTTCTTTTACCAAATCGGCAATACATAGATATCCGTTAGGAGCTAGCATGGTATAGAAAACTTTAAAAATCTGACTGAGGTCATTGATATGGTGTAAGGTCATCAGGGTATAGAGTACATCAACGCCTGTAATGTTACTGCCTTCTTGTAACAGGTCTGCCAATACCGGTGTAAAATGGCTGAGGCCTTGAGCTTCTATTTTTTCTTTTAAAACATCTATCATTCCTTGTGAAGTGTCTACCAAGGTAATGGTGTTGAAAACATCTTGTAATTCAAAACTTAAGAGTCCGGTACCACAGCCAAATTCCAAGGCATTTTGGGAAGTGTTGGGTTTGAGGTATTGTTTTATTTCGCGGGCAAAAATGGTAGCCCTTTCGAGGGCGCCGGTATTTTTATCCCAATCTTTGGCTTCGTTGTCGAATCTGTTCATTTGATAGTTTTTATATAGTAATTACAATAAAATCAATGTTTTAAAAAAACTTTGGTGACCTAATATTTTTTCTGTCATGCCGTAAAATACCCCGTTGGCTTTTAGGATATTTAACACTAAACGTTAATAAAATCTTTTTACTTTCATGAGGTTTTAAGGCCACTTGCCATGTAAGTTGGCCGCTAAGCGGCTCTAATTGGGCATTGCTAATTTGTAGGACTTTGACAATAACATTTTTATCGGTAGCAACCGGCAATTGGTCTCTTATTTCAATTTCGGCAGGCTGATTTCTTTTGTTCTTTATGATAATTTCATACGATAATTTTTCGGTAATGTTAAAACCTATCAATTTTTTACTGCTCTTACTGCTAAGTTTTCTTTTAGTAACACTAAAGGCATCATCTTTACCCAATGAAATGTCTAAGGTATCGCTTACTTGGCGTGTGTCTAGTTGTGAAATTCCTTGAAAGGTATCATTGTAGTATAAATTCATAGTCCCGTCAAGCAAACCCATATTTTCCCAATTCGGAATTTTAGCAATTAAAAAAGCCCCATTTTTCACTTTGGGGATGGAGAGCGTATAATATGCCACTTTTTTCGTGTAATTCGTGACGTCTACTAAATGGGGTGTGGCATCTGCCGGAATTGTATGCAATTGTGCTAATTGAAACCGCGTACTCAAATTGTCAATTTGAATAATATCATATTTTAATTCTTCTTTGTTATTCTTTTGGTTATAGTTTCCTTTTGAGGTGCTTAGTTTTCCTTCACCGGAATAGATATCATTGCTATCATAATCGCCATCTAAAACCCAAGGCCTCATTTTTGGCAGGCTTACATCGGTAGAAGAGTCTATAATAGCCAAGGTAATAGGTTTGTTTTCCCAGTCATTGCCGGTATCGTTATAAATTTGTGCTTGATATTCTATATTAATAGTAGGGTTTTGATGGTAAGCCTTAATTGAATAAACAGGTTTCCAAATGGCATTGCTTACCAAATACTTGAGATCAATATCACAACTCGTAGCATTGTCGCTTATGACGGTTACCCTAATAGTGGTATTCGTTTTTTCGAGTTTGTCTTCTATTTCATTTTGAAGGTCAAATAATTTACTTTTTTGCAGGTCTATATTGTCTGATTTTTGTTTTTGGGCAAGTAACTTTACTAAAAGGGTTTTTATTTTTTTGCCCAAATAAGTAGCTCTTGCGTCTAATTGTGTAAATGTGGCAGTACTGTTATCGCCTATCTTTATATTTGATTCTAAAAATGCCATTTCTTTTTTAAGTGATATTTGTTCAGTGGCGATTTGGCTTTTTTCCAGCTCTAATTTTTCGAGTTGGTCTTCTATGGCAAGCCATTCTTCATTTTCTTCATAACTATTGGCTTCTTTGTCAATACTAACGGCATAAATTTTCACATTGTCAGAAGCATGTACTTTCATGCCTTGTTCTAATATTCTTGATGAAATTCCGTTAAATACCAATTCAGATTTCCCTTTCGGGATGTTTACTTGGGCTTTTCTGGTAATTTGGGCATTGCTAAGGTAAACGGTTACAGATGCTATTTTGTGCGAAACAATAAATTTAGGCGGTGTAGGGGATGTGCCTGAAATTAAAAATAAAGAGATGGCTAAAAAGGATAACATTTTCATCATGGGCCGATTTTTCTTAATTATTTCATAATTTAGTTCAAGGTTAAATTCCTGCAATTTTATTGCAGTTGCTTTATGTTTTTATATGGATTCCTGCTTTTGCAGGAATGACAATCAATTAGTAAAAAAATTCATTCTTTGTTTAAAACTATGGATTTCAAATTTATAGTAGTTTATTTTCCTTCTAATTTTATCGGTTTTAATTCTTCAAAAAAGATATCGTTATTGGGTACGTCAAAATCGATACTTTTAACATTGAGGTTGTTATCGGTATTGAATTTCACTGTACCGAAATCAAACCACGCATGTTTTTTATCCCATTCTATTTTCCAAACATCATAATGCCAATGGCTGAGGCTTGCCGAAAGGTCGGGCGAATGCTCAAATTTCATACGCAACTTACCTTCTTTTAAAGAGATAATAATATTTCCGTAAATATCGGCATAGTAGGTGCCGGTATAAGCCGTTAAGGGTACTGATGGTTTGGTATGTAAAACCCTCTTTTTCTTTCTTTCAGAAATACGGCTATCTTCGGTATTCTTTTGATTGGTATTGTGTAATAATTTTGCCGACCAGTCAATTGTTTTTACCCCCAACATTTTATCTAATGCATAATTGGTGGCTGCCCTAATCGGACTTTTCATTCCGTTGGTAAGTACCACCACTCCTAATTTTTCATCTGGAATGAGTGCTACTTCGGTAATCATGCCGTCATACCCGCCGGTATGGCCTACGCGTAGCCTTCCGTGATAATCGCTCAAGCCCCAACCGAGTCCGTAAGCACTGAAATGCCTGTCGAAATCATTTTTAACGGTGTGGTCAACAATAAAATTATTGTGCGGCGTCCACACCATATTCCGGGTTTCTTTGGTGAGTAAGGTATCGTTGCCGATGATTCCATTGTTTAAATTAAAAATCATCCATTTCGAAATGTCTTCTACACTGGTAATGATACCGCCCAAAGCCCCTATTTCTTCCCAGTCTTCCCAAACTACGGGTATATTTTTATTGTTTTGGCGGGCATGTGGGGTAGCATAATTGCCTTTGGCATCGAGGTATTTGGGTGAGGTAATCGTCCTATTCATCTGCAAAGGCTTCAAGATGCGTTCTTTTACATTTTCACTCCACGTTTTGCCGGTTACTTGTTTAATGAGTTCTCCGGCAGTGATATACATTACATTTGAATAGCCATAGCCGGCTCTAAAATCATAGGCTTTTGGTAAAAACCGCAGGCGTTTGATAATTTCTTCTGAGGTTAAATCAGACTTATACCAAATTACATCTCCGCTAAAAGTACCGAGTCCTATACGGTGGCTCAGCAAATCGCGTACGGTAACTTCATCACTTACCCAAGGGTCATAGAGGGCAAAGTAGGGCAAGTATTTTTTTACTTTGTCATTCCAGTTGAGTTTTCCTTCTTGTACTAACATTCCGATGAGTGCACTGGTAAATGCTTTTGAATTGGAAGCGATGGCATATAAGGTATTTTTATCGGCGGTTCCTTTTTTGCCGACTTCCAATACGCCGTAATTTCCGGTAAAAACGAGTTTGCCGTCTTTTACAATTCCGATAGAAGCCCCGGGTACCTCCCAATCGTTGACCATTTTTGCAAAATAAGCATCGAGTTCTTTGTAGTTTACTGTATGGGCAGTTTGTCCGAAAAAAGGGTTTATTGCCAATATAAAAATGAAGGAGAGTACAATTTTTTTCATTGTTTGCACAAGTTTATTTGAGTGAATAAAGGTACATTATTCCGATGAATTTTCTATTTGTTTTACGGCTAAATCCGCTCTTGAATCCACGTATTAAAACTATAAAAATTTTGTGGTGCCACCCCATGCCCTACAGGATATTCTTGATATGAATACCGAATGCCGAGTTTTTCTAATAACGGCGGTGCTTTTCTGGCCCATTCAACGGGCAATACTTGGTCAGCTGTACCGTGTGAGATATAAAAATCTAAATGGGTATATTTCTCTTTGATTAATTTTTTGGGCAATAATTCGTCATTGATATAACCGCTTAGGGCAATAACGTGTTGTACCTTTTCGGGATAATTAAAGGCTACGGCATAACTTAAAATAGTACCTTGGCTAAAGCCCAGTAAAAAAACATTATTGGTATCTACC
>DRQI01000181.1 GCA_011330545.1 Flavobacteriia bacterium | reverse complement strand
CAAACAGCACATTCCCGTAGCTGCACTTTGTGGAAGCATTGCTGTACAAGATAAAATGATTAAATCATCGGGTATTTCGTATGGCACAGCTATTTTAGATAGGGCAGAGAATATAGAAGATGCAATGAGAAATAGCGGCGGCTACCTATTCGCAATTGCCCTTGATTTTGCTAAAAAATTACGACAATGAGAGATAAATGGGCGTTATAATGGTTTTAGTAGGCAAGAAAATAAAAATTCAAAAAAAAGAAAATCATACCAAAAATAATGGATAATTTTTTTGTAAAATTATATTGAGAATTTAGCCTTGGTTACAAAAAAGAGTTCTCGATACACCGCTCTTACAGAGCGGCACTCGAACCGACGTAGAAATAAAAAGAAAGTTCTACTGTGAATTTAATGAGTAAAATTAATGCTATTGTCATTTCGACAGAGAGAGGAACGAACGACTAGAAACCTCTTACATAATGCGGGTTAAAGGTGCCCTGTCTGCCGAACAGGATGGAATGTCACTCTCGAGGCCATTATGCTAGAATGACATTTAATAGTAGCGTTAAAAAAAGTAATAGTTCCTGTGGGGCACTACTACCATTGACGTTCAAAAGAACTTTACGTTTTAATAACTGTGGCATCCCACCCTAATAGTCGGCCTTTTTTGATGCAACGTTCTTCTGACGTTTTGTAATTTGGATTAACAAATCATTATTCTTTTTTCTAATAGAGAAGCAGCCTCATATCTTTAGTAGGTACTAATAATAACTTTATGATGGTATAAACTGATTAGGAGTAAGCTGTTTCTGCCAATTAAATTCATTAGATTGCCTCAGCTCTTGACGGTATTGTTTCGGAGTAACCAATCGGTTTTTTTTAAACAACCGGTTAAAATTAGCAATATTGTTAAACCCTGATACAAAGGCGATTTCACTTATTGAAAGGGTTGAATTTAACAAGAGTTTAGAAGCATGGCCAAGCCGAAGGTCAACTACAAATTGCGTAAAACTTTTATTGGTACATTTTTTAAAAAAATGGCCAAAGGCCGAAGGGCTCATATTAAATTCGTGAGCCAAATCGGTTATTCGCAAATTACGATTGTTAAAATTAGCCAAAATATAGTTGTACATTTTATTAACCCTGTCGCCTTTTTCATAATCTTTGATAGAGATAAACCCTTCGCTGGCTAAGAATTTTTTATGCGTTGAAGTAGCCAGTATATTTAGTATTTTAAGAAATTCAAGTACGGCATCAAAACCTTTAATCGTCACTAAATGTTGTATCCTTTGAGCAATATCCGTAAAAGTATCATCCGTAAAATGCAAGCCCCGTTGTGCGTCTTGTAAAAGGTTTTTAATAGGAAAAAATGAGTTTTTTAATAATAAAGGCTGGTTAAAAAGGTCTTTTGAAAATTGAATGGTTATCACATGGGCATTGTTTCTCTTTTCAGGAGCAATGTCATCGTTATCCCATTTATGGTAGAGTTCGGGCCCGATTAAAACGAGGTCACTAGATTGGTATTTTTCAACAGAATCTCCTATGATTCTATTACCTGAGCTATGCAGTACTAATGTCAATTCATAGGCAGAATGATAGTGTATAGGATAATCAAAACCAACCTTTTCAGAATTAACGATGATAAAAACATCACTTGGCGTTAACGGAGTTATTTCTTTATAGACAATCATCAGATTAATTTTTTAGCTAAGAAAATTACTCTCAATAGCTTAAAAGTACTATTTTTTAGTAAAAAAAGTACTATTTTATGTTATTATTTACGCGCTAATTCCTAATAGTATATTACATTAACTGAATTATATTAGTATGTAGTAACGTATAACGATTAAATTGCACTAGCTAATAGGAAGTTTTATTGAACCGAACTTAACAAGTATTTTATGGTGAAGTATATCTGTATATTCTTGATTGCCTTTTGTGTTGGCTGTGGCCCTTCAAAAGAACAAAAAGGCCATTCGTTGTTATTTTGGTCGTCTAATAATAGAGGGGAGATTGAATTTGCACAGTATTTTGTAAAACAATGGAATGAGAAACAAGAAAGTAAGGTCAAATTCCAACCCATACCCGAGGGGCAGTCGAGTGAAGAAGTAATTTTGGCATCGGTTGTTGGAAAGACAACCCCCGATATTTATGCCAATATGTGGCAAGGGAGTGTTGAAATGTATGCAAAAGCCGGAGTGTTAATTCCGTTAGACACTTTAGAAGGGTTTACTGAATTTATCAAAGCTAGATGTAGCGAAAAGGTAGTTGAAGAAATTACATCGTCTGATGGCCATATTTATCAAGTACCGTGGAAAATAAACCCGATTATGACCAGCTATAATAAAAGGCTGATTACCGATGTTGGCCTGCCTGAATTACCATCTACTTATTCGGCATATTTAAAAGCCGGCAAAAAGATAAAAGCCGATATAGACAATGATGGTTATGTAGACCAGTGGGTAGGATATACCGAAGTAAAAGTAATATGGTATGAACGGCTTATGAATTTTTATCCTTTATACATTGCGGCTTCTGATGGAGGAGCCTTAATCAAAGGAAATAAAGCCGTTTTTAATAATGAATATGCGGTAGGCGTTTTTCGCTTTTTACAAAAATTATATAAAAATGGTTATTTTTCTAAGGAACGTTTAACCGCAGGACAAGACCGATTTATAACCGAAGATATATTTACCCAATGGAAAGGGCCTTGGGAAATAAGGCATGTCAATAAGTTTAAGCAACGGCCCGATTTTGAATTCGGCTTTTATCCCATGCAAGTACCCGATGTACATAATGGCCCCGTTTATACCTATTCAGACCCAAAAAATATCGTAATTTTCAATACCTGTAAACAACCGCAAAAGGCATGGGAATTTATCAAAACATTAATCGATAAAAACGGCGATAAAAAACTATTGGAAATCGCTACACAGTTGCCCAATAGAAAAAATTTAGAAACAGACAGTACGTTTTCAGGGTATTTTAATAACCATCCGAAAATGAAAATTTTTGCCGAACAAGCAAACTATATCAAAGGGGTTGACAATAGCGAATTTATTGTAGAGGTTTTTGATATTATCTCGCAAGAATATGAAGCCTGTGTAATCTATAACCATAAGACTCCCGAAAAAGCCATTGAAGATGCGGCAAAGGCAGTAAATAACTTATTGAGATAACGTATGAAAAAAAAATGGCTACCTTATATTTTAGTATCTCCATACATCCTACATTTTATGGTATTTGTAGCATTTCCCGTACTATTCTCATTGCTACTTACCGTTCATAAATGGAATATCATTTCCCCAATGGAATATATAGGTTTTAGCAATTACACTAAAATGTTTCACGACCGTTTGTTTTGGAAATCACTAACCAATACCTTTCAATTTTTACTTATACACATTCCGTTACAAATATTTTTTTCATTGGCCTTAGCAGAATTTTTAAATCAAAAGATACAAATGAAAGGTTTCTTTAGGGCGGCTTTCTTTT
>DRQI01000180.1 GCA_011330545.1 Flavobacteriia bacterium | reverse complement strand
GGGCCTGTTGTTTGAAAGTAAGCTGTTTTCTGATTGTCATTGGCAATTACATTGGTAAATTTTCCTGAAATTTGAATTCCCGTAGTTAAGACAATAGTCCCTAAATTTTTAGAATCTATTAATTTTTGTACACCTTTAAATCCGCCTTTACGCAATGCCATTGTATTGGCAAATTCTTCTAAAATCAAGCTCAAATGCGCAAAATCAGGAGTTACGAACAATTGGGGTTGTGGTTTGGTAATGTCAAAATCGGTATCGGCAGCAATGATACTATACGGCAATTTTTTTACTTGATTGCCCATACACCATTGGCTTTCTCCAATAGACGATAATAAACCGGCTCCGTAAATTTTAGGGTTTTCTAAATCGCCTATCAATCCGTATTCTACCGTCCACCAATGTAAATTCCTAATTTTGGCCATTTCGCTGGGGGCTCCCATATTGGCAGCTATTTCGGCAACTCTTTCATCCGCTTTGATAATTTCACTTTTCGGAGTGTTGGGATCTTCTTTAATAATTGATAAATGGCGAATCGCTTCATACAATTCATAATCTTTAGCAGATGAAATGGCTTTACTGCCAATTTCGCCAAAACGCCGCAGATATTCGGCATATTCAGGATTGGCAATAATGGGTGCATGCCCGGCAGCTTCATGGATGATATCAGGAGCCGGGGTATATTCAATATGATCTATTGTTCTGATATCTGCAGCGATGACCAAAATATTATAGGCTTGAAACTCCATAAAAGCATTAGGTGGTATAAATCCGTCAACAGAAACAGCTGCCCACCCGATTTCTTTTAATATTCTATTCATGCCTTGCATTTTTGGAATATGGTCTGTAGAAATACCGGTTTGTTCTAAGCCTTTGGTATATGATTGATGTGCTATCGTTGCCAAGTAATTTTTACTCTTACGCATAACATACCTCCAAACAGCCTGATTTTGCGCAGTATATTCATTATAAGGCTGCGGTATGATAAAAGTTCTTAAATGGTTGGGTAACCGAGCTATCGTTTTATTTGATTCAAAGTCCATATCAAAAAAAGAGTATTTAGGTTCGTAAAGTTACATATTTTCTAACAGTATTGATACTTTGTTTTGTTAAAAACAAAGGCCGTTTAAAAGATAAATTTTGATAATCAGCAAGTTAATAATATTAAAAAACGAAAAATAAATCTATCGTTTTCTTAGAGAGTAAGGTTGCAGAAATATCGTGTTATTGATTAAAATTGTATATTTATGGCGCTATTATTTTATAAAATTTTAGATTATGAGAAGAAGAGGTGGATTAAAAATTAGATTACTTATTGGAGCCGGAATTATATTATTTTCTTTATTTAAGTATTATTCTAACCGAAGTGAAAATCCGTATACGCACAAAAAACAAAGTATTACCTTAAGTCCTGATGATGAAATCGCCATAGGTTTACGCAGTGCGCCTCAGATGGCACAGCAACACGGGGGCTTGTATCCCGACCAACGGGCGCAAGACATTGTTGACAGGGTTGGGCAACGATTGGTAAATAACAGTATTGCAAGAGAAACCCCCTATCGTTATGATTTTCATTTGTTGAGAGACCCTCAAACCATCAATGCTTTTGCCTTGCCAGGAGGACAGATTTTTATTACGTATGCCCTGTATTCTAAACTAGAAAATGAAGACCAATTGGCCGGTGTTTTGGGCCATGAAATTGGACATGTAGTGGGGCGTCATTCTGCCGAACGCATGGCAAAACAGGGCCTTACCCAAGGAATAGTTTCAGGTGTTTTGGTGGGTTCTGACAGTGGTGGTGCCGGACAAATGGCGGCAATGATAGCCAATGTAATCAATATGAAATACGGAAGAGGCGATGAGTTGGAAAGTGATGAATTGGGAGTTAAATTTATGATAGATGCCGGATATCAACCCGAAGAAATGATTGGTGTAATGAAAATTTTAAAAGCAGCAGCGGGCCCTAACAGAGTCCCTGAATTTCAAAGCACGCACCCCGACCCTGAAAATAGAATTCAAAAAATCAAAGAAGCCATTCGGAAATATCGAAAATAAGATTGCTGAATTTTCAACTATCATTTATATGGCCTCTCTTTTATGATTTCTTTCAAATTGTAACATTTTATATTTTTTAGCTACACATAAATAAACAGTATTGTTAATGATACTGATTTTATTTATCAATCATCCCGTCAAAAGGCGGCTTAAAATTATGTATTATGGGTTTCGGAGGTTCAGTTTCGGCAATGATTTCTAGCCTGAAAAATAATAAACGTTCAAGGGCTAGTACATTTGAAAAGTTAAAAAAATACGAAAAATCAACCTATAAAAAAGAGTTGATTGAGAAAAAAGCTACGCCGCAACAATTAAAGGAAATTAGAGAGCGATTGCAAAAAGAAAATAAAAGGCGCCGTATAAAAACAATTGCTGTGATGGTAATTTTTGCAATTGTTTTAGTGGCATTATTACTGCTTTTTAATGTTGCAAAATTTTAGTGAACTCGTATTATCCTTTGGATATAACTTTAAAAGGCAAACACCTGGTTTGCCTTTAGAAAATTATAGAGACAAAGAATTATACAGCTCGTTTTCCTTTTTTCTTCATTTTTTTAGCTTTTAATTCTTTCGAAATAATGGTATAGGCATCATGGGCTTTTGACATTTCGGCATATTTTAAAGCTGAATAACCACGGCTTGATTTTATTTTTAAATCTGCTCCGTTGGCAATTAGTAATTTTAAAATGGCTACTTTGTTTTGTCGGGCAGCGTACATTAAAGGAGTCATCCCTACAGATTTTTTATTAATATCAATTCCTGCAGCTATCATTCCTTTTACAGCTTCAAAATTACCTTGTTGTATTAATTTACAAAAAGTATCGACTTCAGTTACAGAACCGGTAACAGTGGTGTGTTCAACCGTAATGTTGGCAGTTGTACGATTGGCATTTGCGGTCAGCCCTATGGCCAAAACAATAATTAAAAATAGATTTTTCATAATATCTAGAAGTTTATATGATTATATAATAGAAGACGGGTGTTCTATACTATTTGTTACTGATATTAACAACGATTAACGCAAGTTTAACTTCTCGAAGAATACCGTTAAATTCCCCTTAAAAAGTGTTAATTTTGTATTTCAAACTTTTCCGATGAACAAGAAAGTAATATTAATAATCCTTGACGGATGGGGAATTACACAAAACCCCGAAGTTTCGGCAATTGCCAAAGCAAACACACCCTTTATAGATTCTTTATATCAAAAATACCCTACGGCCAGTTTACGTACAGATGGGTCGTATGTAGGCTTGCCTGAAGGACAAATGGGAAATAGTGAAGTAGGCCACATGAACTTAGGTGCCGGGCGTATTATATATCAAGATTTAGTAAAAATTAACAAAGCGGTTGCCGACGGAAGTATCGCAGCTAAAACCGTTTTGCAAAATGCTTTTCAATACGCAAAAGAGCATCAAAAGAAAGTCCATTTTTTAGGATTGGTTTCTAACGGAGGCGTACATTCGCATATCAATCATTTAAAAGGCTTGGTAAAAGCTGCCGATGATGCGGGGCTGCACAGTTATGTCCATGCCTTTACAGACGGAAGGGATGTTGACCCGAAATCAGGGAAAGGTTTTATTGCCGACTTGAATACGTACCTGAAATCTCACAATGCACAATTGGCCTCTATTATAGGGCGGTATTATGCTATGGATAGAGACAAACGCTGGAACCGTGTAAAATTAGCGTACGATTTATTGGTACACGGTATTGGAGAATCAACAGAAAACGCTGCTGAAACTATTCAGAAAAGCTATGATGAAGGTGTTACCGATGAATTTATAAAACCTATCGTTTTGGTAGGCAAAAAAGGAAATCCGGTAAGTACGATTCAAGAAGAAGATGTCGTCATTTTTTTCAATTTCAGAACCGATAGGGGCCGCGAATTGACACAAGTTCTTTCTCAGCGGGATTTTGAAGCGTATGGCATGCACGCCTTACGCCTGTACTATGTTACGATGACCAATTACGATGATACGTTTAAAAAGGTACATGTAATTTATCCGAAAGAAGATTTGACAAATACCTTGGGAGAGGTGTTGGAAAAACACCATAAAAAGCAAATTAGGATTGCAGAAACCGAAAAATATCCTCATGTTACATTTTTCTTTTCGGGGGGTAGGGAAAGAGAATTTGAAGGTGAAAAACGCATTATGTGCCCTTCACCAAAAGTAGCAACTTATGACTTACAACCCGAAATGAGTGCCAAAGAAATTACGGAAGCTATACTGCCCGAACTTAAAAAACAAGAAGCCGATTTTATCTGTTTGAATTTTGCAAATACAGACATGGTAGGCCATACAGGGGTTATGGAAGCTGCCATTAAAGCGGCAGAAACGGTAGATGCCTGTTTGAAAAAAGTAGTAACTACGGCACGAGAAAATGAATATACCAGTATTATAATTGCCGACCATGGGAACAGTGAAACGATGATTAATGAAGACGGTACGCCTAATACGGCACATACTACCAATCCGGTACCATTAATCATTGTTGATGATGATGTTCATACAGTGAAAAGTGGTATTTTGGCCAACATAGCCCCCACTATTTTGAAATTGATGGGTATTGAAAAGCCCGATATTATGAATGAAGAATCGTTGGTCTAATTTATAGGTTATAGTACAAACCCCAATTCAACACCTAGTTTTTGGGCAATCAGCCTAGTGATTCTCGTTTTTAATTCTGATATTTTTATCTTTTGCAAGGCATCATTGGCAAACGCATACAGCAATAGGGCTTCGGCTTCTTTTTTAGGAATGCCGCGCGAGCGCAAGTAAAATAGTGCATCTTCATTTAATTGCCCAATAGTACAGCCATGTGAACATTTTACGTCATCGGCAAAAATTTCCAGTTGAGGTTTCGTATTTATCGAAGCCCTATCATCAATTAATATATTGTCATTCTGTTGAAAGGCATTGGTTTTTTGTGCTTCCCGCTGAACGATTACTTTTCCGTTAAAAACTCCGGTAGATTTATCGGCATAAATACCTTTGTATAATTCGTGACTTTCGCAGTTTGGGTAGTTATGGTTTACTAAAGTGTGATTATCAACGTGTTGTTTGTCACCAATAATGGTAATTCCGTTAAGGTTAGAAGTAATGCCTTCTCCTTCTTGGCTGAATTCTAAATTATTGCGGGTTAAATTTCCGCCAAAAGAAAATGTATTTACAGAAACCACACTTTGTTGTTGTTGTTTAACGTACGTATTATCTAACAAAGAAGCTGTTGCTTTATCATTTTGAATTTTATAATAATCAACAATAGCCCTTTTGGCAGCAAAAATTTCGGTTACCGAATTGGTTAATACAACATTCTCATTTAGGCTTTGGTGGCGCTCTACAATTTGCACATGCGAATTTTCACCTACGATAATCAGGTTACGCGGCTGTAGCATAATTTCGGCCTCACTACCCGTAGAAAAATGAAGGATTTGAATGGGTTTGGGCAATACGGTATTTTTGGGGATATGGATATAAGCCCCTTCTTTAGAAAATGCGGTATTTAATGAAGTGATGCTATCATTTTTTGAGGCTATGGTATTAAAATAATGGTCAATAACCATTTTGTATTTGGGTTTTTTCAAAGCCGCCGAAAGCAGACAGATATCATAGCCGTCATGGGTGGTTTCTGACCAAAATGAGCTGTAAATTCCATCGATAAATACAATTTTATACGATTCTATTTCGTGTAAAAAATACTTTTTTATATCCTTAAATTCAATGGCATTTTCGGCTGTAGGGAAAATAGTATAATTGTGTTTTAAGATTGATTTTAAGGAAGTGTATTTCCATTCTTCTTCCTTTTTTGAAGGAAAACCGTGTGTTTCAAAATAGTGAAAAGCTTCTGAACGGATATCGTGTAAATTAGATTCGGTATCCGTACATACTCTGTTTTCAAAAGCCAAAAATGATGTTACCAGTTTATCTTTTAAATCCATGGTGTTCTGTTTCGTGTTCTTTGTTTCGTGTTTCTTGTTTCGTGCTCAGTGTTTCTTGTTTTGAAACTACTTATATTTATTTCCTTTGAATTCATTATGTTTCAGATAATTATTAAATAAACCTATTTTGTTTCCAATTTTAAGGGCGTTAAAGAAATAATAGCATAAATCTCATTACCTAAAACTCTTGCAAGTTGCCATCCCGTGATAATCGGGGCTAAATCCTCAAAATGATTAATTGTAGCCATAATAGTAGTAGAAGTTAGTAAGTTAACACAAAACAAAAAACTCGGAATAAATAATTTGCTCTAGCAAATTATTTAAGCCAATCATATCCTTTTTCTTCCAACTCGTGTGCCAGCTCTTTACCGCCCGATTTTACAATTTTACCATCGTGTAATACATGAACAAAATCAGGAACTATATAATCTAATAAACGCTGATAATGCGTTATAACAATCACAGCATTATCTTTGTTTTTTAATTTGTTAACCCCGTTGGCAACTACTTTTAAGGCGTCGATGTCTAAGCCGGAATCTGTTTCATCAAGAATGGCTAGTTTAGGTGTTAACATGGCCATTTGAAAAATTTCATTCCGTTTCTTTTCCCCACCCGAAAAGCCTTCGTTTAAAGAGCGCGATAAAAATTTTCTATCAATTTCTAATAGGGTGGCCGTTTCGCGAATTTTTTTCAGCATATCTTTGGCCGGAAGTTCTTCTTTACCATTGGCTTTCCGTGTTTCGTTAATAGCCGTTTTAATAAAATTAGTAACGGTTACCCCGGGAATTTCAACCGGATACTGAAAAGATAAGAAGATGCCTTTGTGGGCTCTTTCTTCAGGAGCTAAATCATCGAGGTCTTCGTTGTTAAACAGTATTTTCCCTTCGGTAATTTCATACTCTTCTTTTCCGGCAATAACATTAGACAACGTACTTTTACCTGAACCATTAGGCCCCATAATGGCATGCACTTCTCCTGCTTTTATGTTAAGGTTG
>DRQI01000179.1 GCA_011330545.1 Flavobacteriia bacterium | reverse complement strand
GTTATTACGTTGCAGGCTATGCAGCCACTGCCCCCGGAGGCCACGGTACACAATTCGGATTTCCGGTACCGACACTTTCAGGCCCCGATGATGCCAAAAAATTTGTAAACGATAGAATTGCTGCGGGTGCCGATTATATAAAAATTATTATTGAACCTTGGAAAACAACCTTATCGCCTGAAACCGCCAAAGCAATTATCGATGAAGCCCATAGCCATAATAAATTAGCCGTAGTTCATATTTCTAAAGTGGCAGATGCGGCCCAAGTATTGGAAAACAATGCTGACGGATTGGTACATATTTGGTGGGATAAAGTCATGAATGATAGTGAGTTGAAAAAATTGGCCGATACCCGAGACTTTTTTGTAATCCCTACCTTATTAACATCTATTAGGGCTATCGAAATGATTAAAAAGAATAATCCGAAGGCAGTATTTTTATCAGAAGAAGCATTGAAATCTGAAGTAAAAAGATTGTATGATGCCGGTGTGCCTATCATTGCCGGCACCGACCCACCCAATGCCCAAATCAATTACGGCACCGATTTATTTAAAGAACTGATATTGTTGTCAGAAGCCGGTATCCCTACCATTGATGTGTTGAAAGGGGCAACCTCCATTCCGATAAAAAAATTCAACCTCGGTAACAAAGGAATGATTAAAGAAGGCTATCTGGCAGATATGGTACTTATTGACGGCAATCCGTTTGCCGATATTCACGATATTACAAAAATTCATACGGTTTGGAAAGCCGGTAAAAAAGTAACCTTACAATGAATGTATTAATTATAGAAGATGAAAAACCCGCTGCCAGAAGATTGGGCAGAATGTTGCAAAATATCAATATTGATGTAAATGCTATGTTACATTCAGTGGAAGAATCATTGGCATGGTTTCAAGAGCACCCACATCCCGACCTTATCTTTTTAGACATTCAATTGTCTGACGGATTGTCGTTTGAAATTTTCGAAACGATTGAGATAAAAAGCGCCATTATTTTTACAACAGCCTATGACGAATATGCCCTGCAAGCCTTTAAATTAAACAGTATTGACTACTTATTAAAACCTATTGACAGTGACGAATTAAAACAGGCCATTCAAAAATATGAAGAAAGGCAACCGCAACAAAAAGCCATTACCTTAGATTTTGACGATATTAAAAGGCTGTTGGTCAATCCCATAGAGCGAGCGTATAAAAAGCGTTTTACCGTAAGAGTAGGGCAGCATTTAAAAATGATACCTGTTGATGATATCGAGTGTTTTTACAGCGAAAATAAAGGTACTTATATCCATACAATCAATCATAGGGATTATCTGTTAGACCTCACGTTAGACCAATTGGAAGAAGAATTGGCTCCACAAACTTTTTTTAGGGTCAACCGTAAATTCTACGTTAATATCAATGCTATTAATGATATGGTTTCGTATACCAACTCACGGTTACAGATTAAGTTAAATTCTTTTAAGAGCCATGATATTATCGTAGCCAGAGAGCGGGTAAGAGATTT
Source organism: Flavobacteriia bacterium (assembly GCA_011330545.1). Lineage (GTDB taxonomy): Bacteria > Bacteroidota > Bacteroidia > Flavobacteriales > Flavobacteriaceae > Aureibaculum. The sequence goes on along the minus strand of DRQI01000179.1, from coordinate 1,369 downwards.
TAAAGATTGGCTGGCTTAGTTTTTAACTTGAATAAACGGTTTAGTTCAATCAGTAAGTGTTACTTATAGGATGAATATCGGATAAGATGATTTAAACTTTATCCGATATTTTGTATATTTGTAGCATGTGGAAGATAGATAAAACATATAGACAAGAGTTAGCACCAACATTCGACCGTTTATTTGACAAATTGAAGAGGTTAAATAAACATCGGCCGTTGTCAACCGGTGCCCTTCAAAAAATTAAGGAAGTACTTTTTGTCGAATGGACATATAATTCTAACGGTATCGAAGGAAATACACTGAATTTACGCGAAACCCAACTGGTATTACAAGAAGGAATTACTATCAAAGGAAAATCGTTACGCGAACACTTTGAAACAAAAAATCACGAAGCTGCCATACATTATTTGTATCGCCTTGTTACTAAAAATTATAAATTATGCAGTAAAGATATTTTAGCCTTGCATGGGTTGGTTATGCGTTCTATTGAAGATGAATTTGCCGGAAGGTTGCGAAATGGCGGCGTTCGTATTTCTGGGGCAAATTTTATTCCGCCCAATGCCATAAAGGTATCACAACTGCTCGAAGAGTTAATTGTATTTGTAACGGTAAATCCGTTGCAGTTAAATGTTGTAGAAATGGCTACTGTCTTTCATCATAAATTTGTTTGGATGCATCCTTTTTTTGATGGCAACGGGCGTACAGTTCGCTTAGCGATGAATTTATTGCTTTTAAAAGCGGGTTTTCCGCCAGCTATTATTTTAAAAAATGACAGAAAGAAATATTATGAGGCCCTAAATCAGGCAAATAAAGGTAATTATCAGAAACTTATGTTAGTAATGTGCCAAGCCTTAGAAAGGTCGTTAAATATATATTTAAGTGCCTTGCCCAATAGCGATGAAGATTATCAAAGCATTACAACTATTGTTAATGAACCCGAGGTTCCTTACGGGCAAGAATATGTAAGTTTATTGGCAAGGCAAGGCAAAATTGATGCACATAAAGAAGGCCGAAATTGGGTAACGAGTAAAAAAGCAATAATAGATTATATGAAGTCTAAAAATTGAATTTGTTTTTTCGAATAAACCTTTCTGTTCCTGCCTGTGGCATGGCCACCTTCCCTTTTAAAGGAAGGAGTTTGAATTTGCCTGCAATTTAAAATTGTACTCAATTTTTAAATTCTTTTTGCAAACTCCCCTCCTCCCGAAGCTTTGGGATTAAGGAGGGGTGGGACGCGCCGTAAGCGCGTCTCGGGGTGGTAATATTTAAACCCAGCTTATGCAATAGAGTTACGTTATGAGTTAGGAAAGCGCAATAAAATAGGGTGTTTTACTAAATTAAGCGTAGCACCGCTACGGTTAATTTT
>DRQI01000178.1 GCA_011330545.1 Flavobacteriia bacterium | reverse complement strand
GGTTTTATGAGTAAATTGGTATACTATTACCTACCATAATCAAAGCTATTTATATTACCTATGAAAAGTATACAACTATTCAGCTTCTTTATTTTAATGTTCTTTTTGTCATGTAAAAACGATAAAAAAGAAACCGATACCTTCAAAAAAAATATAAATACCACCGAAGAATCAGTAACTACAACGGTAACACCCGATACGGTTTCCGAAATAAAAAAAGTAGAAAGCAACACGGCAATCCCTACCAAAAAAGTAGCTGAACAAAAGACAATCAACAAAGGTGACAACCTAAAAGAAATTGGCAAAAAACAAAAAATAATAATAAAAACTGCAAAGGAAGAAATTATAGAAGTAGAGGCATTGCCAAAAAACCCTTCCGAAAATGTTGGCTTAACAACGACAAAAGCGATTACAGAAGAAGTGGTTACATCAAAACCAAACCTAACCCCTGAGATTTTCCACGTTAGCCCTACAGATTTTAAGAATAAAATAGCAAATGGCAAGGTACAACTAGTTGATGTTAGAACCCCAAAAGAATATAATAACGAGCGGATTAAAGGAGCTATCAACATTAATTATTACGAAGAAAGCCTGTTTAAAAATAAAATGGCAACCTTAGACAAATCGCAACCTGTTTATGTGTATTGCCGGAGTGGCGTACGAAGCAGCAAATCGGCTAAAATTCTAAAAAATGCCGGATTCAAAGTTTACGATTTAAAAGGAGGGATTAAAGCATGGAAAAATAATCACTTAGAAACTGTTAAGTAACAAAGCTAAAAGTAACAATGGTTACTCCTAAAGATTGAGAAACGTTATAAATTTACCAAAAATAGATTTATGAGACCGTTTTTAAGCATACTAAGCATCAGCCTAATTCTTTTTTTAAGTTGCCAAAAAGCCCTAACCGAAACTCAAAAAAAAGAATATCTTGCCAAGGGCAAACAAATTGCCAAAACCACTGCAAATCATCTGGGAGGCGAATTGACAAAACACATGAAAGCAGGCGGAGTCTCAGAAGCAATTCCTTATTGTAACGGGCAAGCCGGCCCATTAACACAAGAGATGTCAGAAAAATTTAAAGTTGCCATTAAAAGAACCTCTCATAAATTACGAAATTCTAATAATGCCCCTACTGCAAATGAAATCGCTATTCTTGAACAATTTAAAGAATTAAAAGCTACAAATACAACATTGAAACCTGTAGTAGCACTTGACGATAAGGGGCATCCTCATTTTTACGCACCGATCATAGTACAAAAAAAATGTTTGGCATGCCATGGCGTAATTGGCGATAGTATGAAACCGGCAACCGACTCAATTATCAAAACCCTATACCCGAAAGACAAGGCTACCGGATTTCACGAAGGCGACCTTAGGGGAATTTGGAGTATTGCTTTCGAATCTAAATAATTCAATGATTTTTAACTAGTTATAACCTCGGCAGTGTAACATCAGTTACAAGCTGAGGTTTTTTTTATCGTACTTTTGACGCTCTTTTAAACACAAAATAATGGCAAAAGTAGTTGTTTTAGGAGCCGGCATATCAGGACATACAGCCGTCTCCTATCTGAGAAAAAACTTATCAAAAGAACACGAAGTAGTCATCGTTTCACCAAACAGTAACTACCAATGGGTTCCTTCAAATATTTGGATTGGCATTGGGAGAATGAAACCCAAACAATGTACCTTTCCATTGGCGCCGCTTTATAAAAAAAAGAATATAACATACATCCAAGCCAAAGTTACCACCTTTCATCCCGAAGGAGATGCTAAAATTAAAAAAGGCTATGTTACTGCCGAATATGTGGTTGGTGATAGAAAAGGAGAAACCGTAAAAATTGACTATGATTACTTAATAAATGCAACCGGCCCAAAATTAAATTTTGAAGCTACCGAAGGCCTAAAACCCGGAACCCATAATACTACATCGGTTTGTACGTATGGCCATGCCGTGCATGCGTGGAGCGATTTGAAAAAGTTAATTGATAGAATGAAAAATGGCGAACAGGTAAAAATAGTAATAGGTACCGGCCACGCTAAAGCTACCTGCCAAGGTGCAGCCTTTGAATATATTATGAATGTTGAACAAGAATTACACCGGTATAATGTCAGAGACAAAGCCACCATTACATGGATTTCAAATGAATATGAAGTCGGCGATTTTGGTATGGACGGATTAACCGTTAAAATGGGCAGCCAATTAATGTCTTCTAAAGACCTTATCGAAATGGTTTTTGAAGACAGAGGTATTCACATCATCAAAAGAGCCGGAGTATATAAAGTTGAAGAAGGAAAAGTGTATTACGAAAATCTGGATGGCGAACATAAGGTTGAAGAATTTGATTTCGCAATGCTAATTCCTGCGTTTTCAGGACACGGATTTAAAGCCTACGACAAAACCGGAAATGATATTACCGATAAACTTTTTAAAGGATTTATGATTGTCGATGCCGATTATACTGCCAAGCCTTATGAAGAATGGACCGTTCAAGATTGGCCCGAAACCTATCAGAATCCGAATTATCAAAACATTTTTGCTCCGGGAATTGCCTTTGCCCCGCCACATACCATATCTAAACCTCGAACGAGCAAAAACGGAACCCCAATTTTTCCGGCTCCGCCACGTACGGGGATGCCCTCAGGAATAACGGCAAAACTAGTAGCTGACAATATTGTTGAAATGATTAAAAAAGAAAACAATCACTTACACCATTTAGGCTCTATGGGTAATATGGGAGCCGCTTGTATTGCTTCTACCGGCTTCGGAATTTTAAAAGGAAGAGGTGTTACCATTACAACCAACCCCATTGTACCCGATTATAAAAAATACCCCGAAACCGGGCGGATAAATTCTAAAACTATTGGCGATTTAGGACTGGCCGGGCATTGGGTAAAACTGGCCCTGCATTACGCTTTTCTGTATAAAGCCAAAATGAAGCCATTTTGGTGGTTGATTCCAGAATAATAGATTTATACGTTTTTTTATAATAACCTAACAATCAAAATTATGGCAAAAAAAATAACACGCTTTCAAAAATTTGTAATGCACAATCCTTTTATCCAATTTTTTAAGTTTATCTATCTAAATATTAAGATACTCAATGTGGTCGCTATGGGGCATGGCGGAACTAGAAACAATAAGAAATAGCCCTTCCTTTTACAAGTCTATATTTCTAAGTATCTTTACATTAAAATTTATCCTATGCTAATGATAGCAATACAAAATATCAAATGCAGAGGTTGTGCCAATACCATAGAAAAAGGTGTTTTATCTATTGATGAAGTCTCTAAAGTGAGTGCAGGTCTAGAAACTTCAAAAGTAACTGTTGATACAGCTAATGAATCTGTAATGGTTTCCGTAAAGAAAAAATTGGCCGCTATGGGATACCCTGAAGTAGGCAATGCAAACACCGTATTGCACAAAGCAACATCATTTGTCAGTTGTGCCTCAGGCAGAATAGGAGAAAAATAAGAAATAAAATATGGCAACTTTTAACGATTTAATCAAGCAAAACACACTAGTTTTAGTAGATTTTAAAGCAGATTGGTGTGGCCCCTGTAAAATGATGGCTCCCATCTTAAAGGAAGTAAAACATCAATTAAAAGATTCTGTAAAAATAATCAAAATCGATGTAGACAAAAACCCCTCAGTAGCTGCCACGTACCAAGTTAGAGGTGTACCAACATTAATTTTATTTAAAAAAGGAAAACAAGTTTGGCGCCAATCGGGCGTGTTACAAGCATCGCAACTCGTTCAAATTATCAATAGCCATGCATAACCATTTTTTTATGATAAGAAGAAAATAATTTTAACCTGCAAAGTACATTATCTATTATTGATGTCTTTTTTGTAATTTACAATCTCTAAAAGAACATTAATATGTCTACCCTAGATATACTTAAGAAAGCCATTCCGCAATTGGCTTCATCAAAAGAATTACTCCAAGAAATTGAAGCCATTAGCCTTGTGAAAAATTTTGCCAAGGATACGATAATCCTAAAAGAGAATTCTTATATAAAAGTAATTCCATTACTAATTTCAGGCCTGATTAAAATTTATAAAGAAGATGAAAGTGGCCATGAAGTTTTATTATACTATATAGAGCCGGGTGAAAGTTGTATTATGTCAATTATGGCCGCAGAAAAAAATGAAAAAATAACTGTAAAAGGAATTATAGAAGAAGACGCGCAATTGGTGTTAATTCCGATCGACAAATTGACCCAACTGAGAAAATCTTTCCCTCAATGGAATTTATTTGTTTACGAACTGTTCAATGAAAAATTTGAACAGGTCATAGAAATGATTCGAATTTTAACATTTTCAAAAAAAGAAAAAAGATTAGAAGAATATTTATTAAAAGAGGCAACGATTAAGAACACAAAAGAAATACACCATTCGCATCAAGAAATTGCCAATGAATTGGGATCATCACGAGAAGTCATATCAAGATTATTAAAAAAATTGGAAAATGATGGCAAAATAGAATTATCACAGCGAAGGATAAAAATATTACAATAAATAAGCCCAGTTGTGACAATCATCACCAAAATAACCAAATACAGACATTACTTTTGAAGTATAAACTAGATGTATAACTAAAAATTATAATAATCATGAAAAAAAATGTAGGTAGTATTGACAAAGTAGTTCGTTTTATTATTGCAGCCGTAGCAATTTGGGCAGCCTATACACATCAGGTAGCCAGTCCTTGGGATTATGTATTATATGCAGTAGCCGCCATTATGGTGTTAACAGCCTTAGTGGGTACCTGTCCGATATGGTTGGCAACAGGAATGAATACGTTAAAATCAAAAGAATAATTCAACATTATACTTAACACAAGAGGCCGCCTAAAAAGCAATACTTTTTGTCTTGTTGTAAACACCATTGACAGCCATAAGCATGAAAACTATAATATGCCTTATGTGTCATTCTTTTAGCAGTTCTCAAAAAAACAAAAAGGTTTGATAATCACGTTTTCAGGCGGTTTTTTTGATGCCTATAACCAAAAATGTAACTTTTGTTACACGTAATTTGTATATTTATTGTACTTTTTTGACCTCTAATTTTATGTTCTATACTTATTAACAAGTTTGGACATACATTTTGAATATTAGCAAAAAATCAAACTAAAAAAATCAATTAAAATGTCACAACATCACCAAATTCTTATCATCGGAGGCGGTACCGCAGGTATTATGGTAGCTTCTCAAATGCTGAGAAAAAATCCGAAAGCCGATATCGCATTGTTAGAACCCGCTGACACACATTATTACCAACCGGCATGGACCTTAGTAGGGGCCAATACCTATGATTATGAAAAAACTGCCCGAAGTATGGCTTCGGTAATGCCCTCAGGCGTACATTGGATAAAAGAATATGCCGAGAATATTGACCCCGAAAACAATAAAGTAACAACCAAAAACGGCAATGAGTTTACCTATGACTACTTAGTGGTTTGCCCAGGTTTGAGAATGGCTCCCGAATTGGTTGAAGGGCTTCCGGAAGCAATGGATAAAGGCGTAGTATGTAGCAACTATACCAATCCGAAACATACATGGGAAGTATTGAAAAATTTTAAAGGCGGAACCGCCCTATTTACACAACCCACAACACCGATAAAATGTGGCGGAGCACCTCAAAAAATCATGTATCTGGCAGAAGACCATTTTAAAAAGAGCGGTGTTAGAAATAAAACAGATATCGTTTTTGCCATTCCCGGAGGAGTTATCTTTGCTGTAAAAGTAGTGGCCAATACTTTAATGAAAGTCATTGACCGTAAAGATATTAATATCCGATTTCACCATAAATTGGTAAAGGTAGATGCCGAAAACCAAATTGCTTGGTACGAACTGGCAAAAGATATAGATGCCGGTGGATGTATTGTAATGTCTGGCGATAACGAAGGAAAAAAATTAGACGAATCTATCCAATACAACTACAAAGATGTAAAAGTTACCAAAGAAGGCGACCGTTACGGAATTCATTTCGATATGATGCATTTGGCACCGCCACAAGCAGCGCCAAAGTTTATTGCTGCTTCACCACTATCTAATGACGACGGTTGGGTAAGTGTTAATGACAAAACCCTTCAACACACCAAATATCCCAATGTTTTCGGTTTAGGAGATGCTGCGCAATTACCAACAGCAAAAACAGGTGCCGCTATCCGCAAACAAGTACCTATTGTAGTGGCTAATATCTTAAATATGATAGAACGAAATGCCGTTACCAATTTGGCCTATAACGGTTATTCCTCTTGCCCTTTAGTAACCGGTTATGGTAAAATGGTACTTGCCGAATTTGATTACAGTAAAGAATTCAAACCAGACCCAAAACTCAAACAATTTCCTTTAATGATTGGAGATTCGTCTAAAGAACACTGGCGTTTATGGATTTTGAAAAAATACTTATTACCATATTTATACTGGAATAAAATGATGAAAGGTGTTGAAGTATAATTAGTCTTAATCATTTTAAAAAATTAATAGGGTTTCACTTGAAGTGAAACCCTTTTTTAATTCATCTTAATTCACAGTATTTTTATATATTTATACTTCAATTAAAAATCAACCAACATGGGAATTTTCGATACCATAAAAGAAAAACTGAGTAATGAATTTATTGATATCATTGAGTGGTTAGACTACACAGATGATACTATTTGCCATCGCTTTGAGCGCTATCAAAATGAAATTAAAAACAATGCACAGCTTATTGTTAGAGAAGGGCAAACCGCTGTTTTTATCAATGAAGGGCAGTTGGCTGATGTTTTCAAACCCGGAACCTACACCTTAAACACCCAAAACTTACCTATTCTAACCACACTTAAAGGTTGGAAATACGGATTTAACAGTCCGTTTAAAGCCGAAGTCTATTTTGTAAATACCCACCTTTTTACCGATGAAAAATGGGGCACAAAAAATGCCATTACCTTAAATGATGACCGTTTCGGATTGGTAGAAATTCGCGCTTTCGGCACCTATGCTTTTAAAATAAGTGACGCCGGTAAATTTATTGTCGACATTGTTGGTACCGATAACAACTTTACAAATTTTGAAATCAATGAACATCTAAAAAGTTTAATTGCTACAAGGTTTACAGATACCGTTGGCGAGGCCAAATTACCCATAGAATTATATGCTGCCAATACTACCGAACTTTCAGAAACCTGTAAAGAAGTAATGCAACCTGATTTTGCCAGTGTAGGGATTTCGCTCGAAAAATTCTTTATCGAAAATGTGTCGATGCCCGAAGACCTTAAAAAAGAAATTTTTGAATACAGCCGAATTGACAAATTAGATTTAGACAAACTCACCAAATTCAAAACCGCCAAAGCCATTGAAGCTGCTGCTAAAAATGAAGGAGGTACCGCGGGCGCCGGTATGGGTATGGGTATGGGTTTTGTGCTGGCACAACAAATGGGAGGTATGATGAATCCGCAAATGGGAGGGCAACAGCCCCAACATACACAACAAATAGGAACAATGCCACCGCCAATACCAATGGCAACACAATATTTCTATGCGGCCAATGACAAACAAGTAGGGCCGGTTACTTTTGAACAACTTAAGGCCTTATTTGCCGGAAGAACCGTCAATAAAGATACACTTATCTGGAAACAAGGTATGCATAACTGGAAAACCCTAAAAGAAATAGAAGAACTAAAAGCTTTTTTGGGCGGTAGTACCCCACCTCCAATTCCGAAACAATAATTATATATTAAACCACTTGTTGTATCCTCTTGTAAAAAAGCCGATTTGTACTAGTTGAGTTCTATGGAAGACCTTATCTCTCCACAAAAATCAGAATTAAAAAAAGCATGTGTTAATTGCGGTGCAGAGCTTTTATATGCACCCGGCACCACAGAACTTGTCTGTGAGTACTGTGGGCACCGCGAAGAAATAATTCCGTTAGAAAACCAATTTGAAGAATTAGAGCTCAAAGAATATTTGAGCAACATGGGATCCCAGTCGCACCGCGAAGAAGTTACCATACTACATTGTAAAAATTGTGGTGCCAACCAACACGTTGAAGAAAATTATAAATCTTTAAAATGTGTATATTGTAGTTCTCCCCTAATTGTTGAAGATGCCCGTAAAGAAGATTGGATTCTTCCCGGTGCTGTATTACCCTTTCAAATAGATCAAAAAAAAGCACATCAGACTTTTAAAACATGGGTCAACAGCTTGTGGTTTGCTCCCAATAAATTAAAAAAAGCCGCCATAAGCCCTGAAAATACCAAAGGGTTGTATTTACCCTATTGGACATTTGACGCGCAACTCTATGCTGATTATACAGGGCAACGAGGTGATTATTACTATGTAAGCGTTCCGTATACTACTACCCAAAATGGCAAAACCGTGCGGCGCACACGCCAAGAACGGCGTACACGTTGGTCATACGCACAAGGAACCATCAAAGGTTTCGTAGATGACACTCTTATAAAAGCGTCATATCAACGTTCGGGTAGTATTCCGCAAAGCATTGCCCGTTGGAATTTGCAAAAACTAAAACCCTTTGACAATAGTTACCTTTCGGGATTTATTACAGAAAAATATACCATTCCCCTAGAAAAGGGGCATCTAAAATCAAATCAACAAGCGCGCTTAATTGCCGAACGATGGGCAAGGCGTGATATTGGCGGTGATACCCAACGAGTAACTTCTATAGATGTAAAACTTACTGAAGAAACCTTTAAACACATCTTGCTTCCGGTATATGTAAGTTCCTATAAATACAAAGGAAAACAGTATAATTTTTTTGTAAATGGCCAAACCGGTGAAATTTCAGGGCAACGGCCCTATTCTTTTTGGAAAATTTTCTTATTGGTAATCCTAATCGTTTCCATAATTCTCTTAATCGTTTTCTTAGCCAATCAAAAATAAACAACCTC
>DRQI01000177.1 GCA_011330545.1 Flavobacteriia bacterium | reverse complement strand
ATAGCGATTGGATTCCGCAAACAGAAGGCAGTTCTTTGTACATTAGGCCTTTTGTGTTTGCAACCGGACTCGGGTTTCATGCGTCTCCTTCTAATGAATATAAATTCATTATTGCTTGTTCGCCTTCCGGTGCTTATTTTTCGGGAAAAGTAAAGGTATTGATTGAAGAAAAATACTCACGCTCTGCTAATGGCGGTGTTGGTTTTGCCAAAGCTGGCGGTAATTATGCCGGCCAGTTTTACCCTACACAATTGGCAAAAGAAAAAGGCTATCAACAAGTGATATGGACCGATGACAACACCCACGAGTATATTGAAGAAGCCGGTGCTATGAATGTTTTTGTAAGGATTGGAGATACCCTATTGACAAGCCCGATTAGCGATAGAATTCTCGATGGCGTAACCCGCAAAAGTGTCATCGCTATTGCCAAACACGAAGGAATACCTGTTGAGGTTCGAAAAATAAAAGTACAAGAGCTATTAGAAGCTTCTGCCAATGGTACTTTGAAAGAAATGTTTGGTGCAGGTACTGCTGCTGTGATTTCTCCTATTTCAGGATTCGGATATCGAGATAACGATTATGAGTTGCCAACATTAGAAAACAGTTATGCCAAACTCTTTAAAAAACGCATTACGGATATTCAATACAACCGCGCTGAAGATACTTTTGGCTGGCGGTATTTGGTGAAGTAAGGGTGTTTGGTGTTAGGTGTTAGGTGTTAGGTGTTAGGTGTTAGGTGTTAGGTGTTAGGTGTTAGGTGTTAGGAAAATAAGGTGTATCGCCAACAAATAACACTATAATTACATTTTTTATAAACTATCTCTCACATATTTGTATTGAATGTTAAAATTGTAAAATTGTAAAACCAACGTATCCTTGGTTAGTTTATCGATTTTTAATGTTTCAAAATCAAATTCCTTATTAAATTTTTCTACAAAAATATACTTATTGGCAATACCAAATTTTATATTATAGTTCAACACAGTGTCTTGAAAATACCGTTGTAAAGTGCCGTTTCTTTTAAATGTTATAGAACTTAAATCAAATGCTCGCTTTACTTTGTTAAAGTTACTTTTAAAATTGAATGTAGAATCATTTTCACTATAAAAAGCATACTCTCTAAAAAGTTTATCATTAGCACCTTGATTTACTTGTTTCCATGTTCCATATAATAACGCATTTGCTTTTTTAGGCGTAATTTCCGAGAGGCTAAAAGAAGCTCCTTTAAAAAAGGATAGCATTTCAATTTTTTTATCTTCATAATTGCACAGAATAAAAGAGGTGCCTAAATGTTCTCTAATTACGGGAAATTTATTCAACAGCTTACCCTTATAAACTATATAACCTCCATAAATAGTATCGTTGGTGTGTTTACGATGATAAAAAGATTGAAAACCTATTTTGCTATCTCCCTGTAAAAATTGCTCTTCTTCGTAAAATTGTTGAAACTCTCTGTCTTTTCTTCTGACAATCATGCCAAAACTCTTCGAAGCAATTTTTTTTAAATCAAAGGGCTTAAAATCAAATTTTACCAATTTTAAATTATCACTCTCATTTGAAAAATCAGTTAAAAATAAAGTATCTTTACGTTGCCGATAGTTGTATACTTCATCGCCTATTCTTATATTTTTTTGTTCTATATCATATATGACTTTGGTAATGGAAGAATCAGGAAAATTATATATAGTAGCGGTTGTTTTATCAAAATAATAGGCTTCTCGTTTTTTGGGATTGAAATAATACTCGCCATTTAAATTTTGCCTATCAGCATTACAACTTACAATCATAACAGTTGCAATAATACATAAGGTATTTATTTTGATGTCTATTTTCAAGAATTTTACTTTTGTTTGCTAGAATCTCAACTGTATTTAAAAACGAGAGGTATACGCAATCAGTGTTAGAATTTCTATTTTTCAAGAATTTCCATGATATTAGGCTTAAAGTAGTTAGGGCCTTTCATTACTTTGCCGTCTTCTCTATAAATAGGTTTGCCGTCGGCACCCAACTTACTCATATTGCTGCGTTGTATTTCATCAAATACTTCTTCAATTTTATCTTGCATTCCGTGTTCGATAATAGTACCGCACAAGATATACAACATATCTCCCAAGGCATCGGCAACTTCTACCAAATCGTTATTTTTGGCAGCTTCTAGATATTCTTCATTTTCTTCCTGCATCAAATCAAAACGCAATTTGAGTTTTTGGTCTGATAATTTTGCAATGGGCTTTTCTGAAATGCCCAAGCCAAAGGCTTTGTGAAATGCCTGAACTGCTTTTATTTTATTTTTCATAATTGTTTACAAATATTTCATTACCAATGTTGCCGGAGCTATCCTTAAAAAGGTAGCTACCAACCGCCAACGCTTAGTAATATATGCTTTTTTCTTTTTGTTTTTGATGGCGGCAAACACCTGTTTGGCGGCCTTATCTAATGGGGCTTTCCAAAAGGTATTTCCGGTAGCCATTTTGGTTTCTACAAATCCGGGGACAATATCCGTAATATAAATTTTTGCTTTTTTTGTCCGTCGGGCTTTCATCCATAGCGACTCTAAATAACTACTCATAAAGGCTTTCGAGGCGAAATAACTAGGCACATGCCGGTTGCCGCGAATTCCGGCAATGGAAGAGATTCCTACCAAATGCCCATGGCCTTGCTTTTTAAATAAGTTATAAGCGAGTCCGAAAATTTTAGTAGCTCCTATCACATTGGTAGCAATGGTAGTCATTTCTTTCTCCCATTCTAATTCATAATTCGGCCCTCCCACTCCCGAACTGTACACTACCAAATCAATGGTTTTCATTTCATCAATCAATTCTTTAAAAACCACCTCTGATGCTTTTATATCGGTTACATCGTGTTGTTTGGCAATGTATTTTTCAGGGTTGGTAGCTTTTAATTCTGCTAATTTTTCGGCCCTTCTTCCGGTAATGGCAACGGTATATCCGTCTTTCGCCAATAAAATAGCCAATTCTTTTCCTATTCCGGAAGTAGCCCCAAATACAACGGCATTTTTACGCATCTATCTACTATTTATTCTCAAAAAAGAGTATTTTTGAAGCCATAAATATACATGATTATGTTTAGTAAAGGGCAACTAATTTTTTTAGTATTTTTTGTAATTGTTTTTACAGCCGGATTGGTATGGAGTTACCGAAAAGATACCAAGCTGCATAAAATATATTATAAAAAGGTTTGGATGGTTGCAGTGGGGATACTTATTGTGGTTGCCATATTTGCCACATTGACCTTTATCTTACATACTTAAACCCGGATTACGTATTAGCCCCGAAGTTTCGGGGCCGCTATGGTAAATGAGGAAAAAGTAATGTAGCTACCATGGGCTAAGGGTTTGAAGACGTAATAGGTTTCTCATGCATAATCCGGATTAAACTCTTACTTTTCTTTTACAGAAATAATCTTTACCGGGCAGGCTTCTTTGGCTTTAACAGCATTTTCAAAAATTGAATGGTCAGGAGATTTAATAGTATGAAAGCCTTTTTTATCGGTAGCGTGAAGCAATACTGATTTTCCGTCTTTTTTAGACATTTGAAATTGTTGCGGTGCCAACTCTACACAATAATTACATCCAATACACTT
>DRQI01000176.1 GCA_011330545.1 Flavobacteriia bacterium | reverse complement strand
GTTCTGCTACTTCTAAATACTGTTGTTGTATTTCGACAAAATCAGTATTCTCTAGGCTTATCAACAATTGCCCTTTTTTAACTTTATCACCAATTAACAATGGTGTCTTTACTATATAACCTCCCATAAATGTGCTTACGCTTGATTTATTCTGTGGGGGCACATCAATAAAACCCGTTGCTTTTACCTTAGTGTTGAACCACTGTTCTGTAAGCATTCCCAATTGCATTTTTTCTGTATTAAATTGTGCTTTAGTGACTACAATGCCATTACTTGGCAGTTGTTCTTTAGTTGTTGTTTTCGATTGATTCTCTGATTCTTCACAAGCTATTAAAGCCAATGAAATGAGTATGATATATATATGTTTCATTTTTTGCTTATATGATTAAAAAATTAATTTCTATAATTGTTTGATTGTATTGGTTGAGGTTCTCTAAATAAATCAGCTCAATATCTTTTGCATTTTCTATACTTTGGATGTATTGAAAAAAATCTATCTCGCCATTTTTAAAACTACTTTCTGCGGTTTTAATAATTTCATTTGACAATGATTTTCCTTGATTATGGTAGTAATTGACAGCATCTTCATATTGCCTGAGCCGTGCCATTAGCTTATTATATTCGGCATTGAGCTTAATTTCATAATCACTTTGTTGTTCTTCAACAACTTGCCTTGCAATTGTTGAGGCCTTGATTTTTGCCCTTTGCCCACTGAATAATAAGGGGATTTTAATACCAAATTGATACCCTATAAAATTTTTACCTAATGAACTATTGCTTCCTTGAAAATATTCTAAACTCAAATCGGGGAGTAACCGTTGCCTTTCTAATTGTTGTTTTGCTTTATAGAATAATTTTGAACTTTCAAAATATTGTAAGCCTACATTGTTCTTTAAAGTAATTGTATTCAGGGTAAGTTTTGTTAGGGGCATTTCTGCAACCACAATGGTATCTACTTGTACTATTTTCTTTAATTGCACATATTTTACCTTTACCTCTTGCCGGGCTTGGCGATACATTGCTTGTAACTGTTTTTCTTTAGATTGTGCTGTTATCATTTCTAAATAATTTGTTTCTCCCAGTTCAAATCTTCGCTTGGCAGCATGCGAAAAATTTTGGTATAAACTATCTAAAAAGTGATATGTTCGGGCTTTACTTTTTGCATAAGCTAAATTGTAATATGCTGCATGTACCCTTTTTTTTAATTGTTGTAACTGTATATTATAATTTGATTGTGCCCTAGTATATTGTGCTTTATTTACTTTTTTATCAGCAAAATAAACGGTTGGAAATTTAAAATCTTGCTGAATGCCTAATACCTTCAAAGGAATATTGTTTACAGCTAAATTATTCTCATCATAATTATAATACAATGAAGTTTTTTCAAAACTAAAGGCATTGCCTATCAGGGTTTTTACCTCATCAACTTTTAATGACGAGGCTTTTAATCCGGTATTATTTTCAATAGCCAATGCTACTGCTTCGTCTATGGTTATTGGTTTTTGCTGTGCTTGTGTTGCTAAAGAAAACAACGCAATAGCAATGGTTGCTACTCCTTTTTTATCTATTTTGAATTGTCTTTTCTCTTCAAACCAAGCGTATAAAACCGGAAGTACTACTAGGGTCAAGAGTGTTGCCGTTACCAAACCGCCAATTACTACGGTAGCTAAAGGGCGTTGTACTTCGGCACCGGCATTGGTAGAAACCGCCATCGGCAAAAATCCTAAGGCAGCAGCAGCAGCCGTTAGTAATACCGGCCGAAGCCGTTCCATAGTACCTTTTACAATTCTTTCTTTAACATTGGTAATTCCGTATTCTTTCAATTCTTTAAAATGTTCTATCAATACGATACCATTTAAAACTACAATTCCGAAAAGTGCAATAAAACCTACACCCGCAGAAATACTAAATGGCAAACCCCGTATCCAAAGTAATAAGACACCGCCTACGGTTGCCAATGGAATTGCCGAATATACAATCAGGGCTTCTTTAATAGAGCCAAAAGCAAAGTGTAACATAATAAAAATGAGTATCAAAGCAATAGGTACTGCGATTTTTAACCGCGCTTTGGCATTTTGTAAATTTTCAAATTGCCCACCATAGGTAATACTATATCCTGTAGGTAGTTTTATATTTTTATCAATTAGGGAACTAATATCATTTACTACTGATTGTAAATCCCTATTTCTAACATTAACACCTACTACTATCCTACGTTTCGTATCGTCTCTAGAAATTTTTGCCGGGCCTTTGGTAATTGTAATTTGTGCCAATTCACTTAAAGGGATTTTAGTGCCCAAAGGTGTATCAACATACAAATTCTGAAGGTTTTCAATACTTTTGCGGTATTTTTCTTCTAACCGCAATACTAAATCGAATCGTTTTTCTCCTTCAAAAACACTTCCGGCAGTTTTTCCGGCAAAACCCATAGAAATTAATTGGTTTAGGTCGGTAATATTCAATCCGTAACGTGCAATTTTACTTCTATTAAAATGTACGCTCATTTGCGGAAGGCCTTCTACTTTTTCGATAGAAATATCTGAAGCTCCTGTAATATTTTTAATGAGTTCTTTAATTTCATCTGCCTTAGAACTCAATACAGTTAGGTTTTCGCCAAAAATTTTAATAGCTACGTCTGCCCGTACCCCGGTAATCAGTTCATTGAAACGCATCTCTATGGGCTGTGTAAATTCCACCTCCATCCCGGGAATTACAGCCAAGGCTTCTTTAAACTTATCTGCCAATCCGTCTTTACTATCAGCTGAAACCCATTCGCTTTTAGGTTTCAGCCTGATGATAACATCACTTTCTTCCATAGACATTGGGTCAGTGGGTACTTCGGCAGCACCGATTCTACTAACTACTTGTGTTACTTCAGGAAAATTATCCAATAAAATTTTTTCTATTTTTGTAGTGATATCAATCGTTTTTTTGAGGGATGTTCCGGTTTTTAAAACGGGTTGAATAACAAAATCGCCTTCATCTAAAGTAGGTACAAACTCTCCTCCCATACGGCTAAACAACAAAATTGCCCCTACTAATAGAGCGGCTGAAAAACCTACAATTATTTTTTTATGTGCCAAAGCCCAATGGATTATCGGGTAATAAAATTTACCTATGGCATTCATAATTTTATTGGAGATATTTTTTTTATTCGGCACTGTTGGCTTTAAAAATATCGATGCAATTACGGGTATATAGGTCAAGCAAAACAGCATGGCGCCTATCAATGCAAAACTAAAAGTTAGTGCCATAGGCCTAAACATTTTACCTTCTACACTACTCAATGATAAAATAGGTATAAAAACAATTAAAATAATGAGTTGCCCAAAAATTGCAGAATTCATCATTTTTGAAGCACTGGATAGGGTAATGGTATCAATGACAGATTGTTCTTCTTCTTTTGAAAGTGCTGATAATTGTGTGCTCTTTGTTGAAATCTGAAAAGCAATAAATTCAACGATAATAACGGCGCCATCGATAATAATACCGAAATCAATTGCTCCTAAACTCATTAAATTAGCATCAATACCAAAAATATTCATCATTGAAATGGCAAACAGTAAACTTAACGGAATTACAGAAGCTACTACCAATGCCGAACGCCACCCGCCTAAGAGTAAAATCACAACAAAAATAACAATTAATGAACCTAAAATTAAATTCTCAGCTACAGTAAAAGTAGTTTTATCTATGAGTTCACTACGTTCTAAAAAGCCATTGATATACACGCCTTCGGGTAAGGTTTTTTGTATGGATGCCACTCGTTCTTTTACGGCATTAATAATTTCCATAGGGTTACCGTCTTTGAGCATCATAATTTGCCCTAAAACTTTTTCGCCTTCGCCATTACCCGTAATTGCTCCAAAACGGGTAGCACTTCCATAGCCGACTTTGGCAATATCTTTAATATAAATGGGTAAGCCACCGGTATTTTTTACCACGATATTTTCTATATCTTGTAAAGTGGTTACCAAGCCTTCACCTCTAACAAAATAGGCTTTATTGGTTTTTTCAATATATCCGCCTCCTGAAACACTATTGTTTTTTTCTAAGGCATTATAAATATCTGTAACCGCAATATTCATTGCTTTCAATTTTTGGGGGTTGATGGCTACTTCATATTGTTTTAAGAATCCTCCCCATGTATTGACTTCTACTACTCCGGGAATACCCGAAAGCTGCCGTTTTACAATCCAGTCTTGAATGGTTCGCAACTCCGTAGCGGTATACCTATCTTTATAAGCAGGTTTTATATCTAAAATATATTGATAAATCTCTCCTAAGCCCGTAGTGATAGGACCCATTTCGGGAGTGCCGAATCCTTCGGGAATTTTTTCTGAGGCTGATTTAATTTTTTCGGCAATCAATTGCCTAGGCAAATAGGTGCCCATTTTGTCTTCAAAAACGATGGTTACTACGGAGAGTCCGAATTTAGAAACCGACCGTATTTCTTTTACTCCGGGTAAATTGGCCATTTCTAATTCTACCGGATAGGTGATAAATTGTTCTACATCTTGCGTAGATAAATTACGCGAGGTAGTGATTACTTGTACTTGATTATTGGTAATGTCAGGAACCGCTCCAATGGGTATTTTGGTTAATGAAAAAATTCCGAAACCAACAACAAAAGCGATAAAAAGTAGAATTATCAGTTTATTATTTAAACTGAATTTTATGATATTTTCTAACATAATTCATATTGATAACTAGTGAATATTTACTACACAAAAAGATTAAAATGTATAGTCTAAAATAAAACCTGAAATAAATTATGTAAACTTGGGAGGTTGAAAAACAGAAGGTTTTTCAAAAGAAGATGTTGGTTCTTTATAGAAAAAATTAGAGGCTGTCTCTATAAATGTTTGCTCTTTAATGGTAAAATGAGAAATACAAACAACAAATACCGTTAAGGCATTTATAATATTTTGATGATTTTTTAACGGAAGGTCATGGTGTTCTTTATGTTCGTTTCTGTGTTCATAAGCTTTTTGCCCATAATGTTCAGACAAAAACTCAAAAAAACTATCTCCGTACATTTGTTGATGGAACTTGGCATGTTGAAACAAACTTTTTAGCTGCAGTACATCACTAATACTTGCCTCTGATGTTTGTATTAATATCAAACTCATCAATACTATGGAAATAATTTTTTTCATAATGATGTTGCTAAATTAGTAATTACTGAATGAGTACGGTATATTATACTATTAATTTTTATGATGATGGTATAGAGGGAATTTATGTGGGATGCTGGATATTGGAAGTAAGAAGCTCGATGGCAAGAGAAAAAAAATCAGGATGCTGGGATTGTATGCCCCTAAATACCAGTATTGTATTTGCCAGTTTGGGTGGGTAATGTAATTTGGGGCCCGTCTTTCTTTTTTAATAAGGGAAATAGCGAACTCGAGTTATTTAATCAATAAACATTCTTCCCAATGGGTTTCAAAAGGTGCCAAATAAGTGATGATAGCCAACCCAATTCCTGCCACTCCTTCCAACAAGTTTGTTTTATTTTCCCATTGTTCATCGTCTCCCCTCCATTGTTTATAGCCTGCATAACCATCTTCATGTACTGCCATTGTTACAGCCTCATTTATCCAAAATTCAAGTGCTTCTTTAAAAATTGTTTCTTTTGTTTCCGTAAAAATATATTTAAATATGGCAACAATTCCGTAAACGCCATGGCATAGGCCTGCATCACAAATTCTAGTTTCCTGATAATCTCTTCTCTTAGCAGAATGTTTAAAAATTTGCAATGCTATTTTTTTGTACTCTGTATTTCTTAGAGTTTTAGCTGTATGATATATAGAAAGTCCGACGCCTAAATCTCCATAACACCATGCCAATCTGGTATTTTCATAGTGGTTGTCTTTTTTATATATCCAACTTGGATATAGTGACGTACTATGGACATCTTTGTATCTGGCCTTTAAAATATAAGTAACTGAACCGATTAATAGGTCTTTGGTTAATTTCTTAAAATCATCATAAGGATGTAGTTTACACAAAAAGATTACGATACTTGACATACCGTGTGACAGGCTTAAATTGGCTCCATAAATTTTTTCTTTCGCGTTCAATTCATACTCCCACCAAATTCTATTGTTGCCCTTCTTTGCCGAATTTTTAAGTGCCAAAAGTAAAAATATGAGCTTCTCCCTATATTTTTTTTTCAACTTTTCTGATTGTGTATTTTCGTAACGTTTTAAAAAATAATATCCATATCCCAATGCCCCGTGCAAAAAATCGAAATGTTGATTTTTTACATCATTTTCCATAATTTCAAAAAGGTAATCGTCTAATTGCGGTAAAAGGCTGTCATTATTTACTTCGATATAATTTTCTTCTTGCAAAAGGTCGAGTACCCAACCGGCTCCGGCAATACCTGTGCAAAAAGTGGGGAAAAGGTATCCGTTATTAATTCGTTTTACAACTTCATAAATTATTTCGGCACCCAAATCTGCGGGGTCTTGTTTTTTTAAAAACTTCGAATAGTAATATTGAAACAGGGCAATTCCCGATATACCACTCAACACTCCAATATTTTTATTGGATTTATAATTGTTTTTAATAGCAACTTGAATTTGTTGTAATTTTTCTAATAAACTATCTCTATCAACCATGTAACCCGCTTTAAATTTATTACGTCTTGAAACTACTTCAAAACCTGCCAGCCGGCGAGGCAAGCATGTCATTTTACTACTTTTTAAAGTTTAACCCTAGCGACCTCGAAATTTCGGGGTGCCGAAACTTCGAAAAAGCCATATTTTATCGCATTTTTAATACTCACTACAACGTTCTAATGCATAATTGGGATTTAGACGTAGTAATGAGTAAAAAAAATCCCGAAAGGTGTTTAACTTTCGGGAAATGTAAGAATTATTTTTATAATCTTACTGTAAGTGACATCCTATACCGCCTTGTGCAATAGGAACGCTATTGCCACACATATCAATAGAAACTCCATGGCAAGCAAATTGTGTAGGATCTAGCCCTCCTTTAATGGTTCTAAAATTAAGTTTACTAATCGTTTTTTTGTTTAGCTTAAGTTCTTTTAAAGATTTTTTCATGATTTAAAAAAATTTGAATTCTCCTACTCTTTTTTAAGGTTTTCGGTTTCCCCTTATTCTTTATCTAAATTGTAATAATTCAGATTTCCTACTAAACTAAATCAATAAAAAAAAACGTACAAGATAGTTCCCCTTAAATTGAACAAATTAGGGCTTTAAAAAATATCATATCTGTATTATTAACAGTTACTTACAATGGATATTATACGCCAAGTTTTCTAAACTCGGTTCGGTTACCAGGCTGGTACCTCCATAAATTTTATGCATATTTTGCGTGTTAATCCTTGCAATTGTTAATTTTTTTAGATTGATTTTTTTTACATTTTTTTTCATCGTATAAACTATTAAGGTTTTATAGAATTCTCATAATCCTATTTTGAAGAAAGATAATTTATATACGATGCTTCATAAAAAAAGAGCGCCTCATTTTGTTTAAAATAAGGTGCTGTTTCTACTTTTCTTCTTCGGCTAATTTATTGATTTCCTTTATGTAATATGAAGGATTGATTCCGGTTTTATTTTTAAAGTGTTTTGCAAATGAATAATCGCTTTTGTAACCGAGTTCGGTAGCAATTCCTTTAATTGAAAAAGACCTAAACCGTTTATCGCTTTTTAATTTTTTAACGGCATACTCTATTCTTAAATCGTTGATATAGTCATTAAATTTCTTGCCTTTATGGTTATTGATTATCTGAGATAAATAGGTAGCATTTGTTTTTACTTTTTTAGCCACCGCCCTAAGGTTACAATTTACATTTAAAAAATACTCTTGTGCTTCTAGCTTATTTAATTTTTTGACGATATCGATTACTTTATCATCATTAATCATTAGATTTTTTTTATTTTTTTTAAGCTGGTTATTTGTATAATCAGTTTTATTTTTATTCAACTCTAAGTCATTAATTTGCTGAAGAAGGGTTTTAAATTTTTTTTGATTTGCTTGTTGTTTTCTGACATAGATAAGTACGAGTGCTATCAATGCCAACAAAACCATGGCAATCCAAATCAATAAGTATGTTTTTGTTGTTTTGTCTTTTTTAAGCTGCCCTTGCAAGCCTTCTATTTGATTTAGCAATTTTACGCTATCTTGCTCATAAAACTCATTGATAGTTTTGTTTTTTTTACTTTCTACCCGGCCTTTTAACTCAATAACTTTATCTAATAATTCAATAGCTTTATCTTTTTTATCAATCTTTACATAACTCTTTGCCAAAAGGTAATACGCATCTATAACATTCATTTTTTCTAAATCTTCATCTGTTACAAACGAGGTTACTTTTTGCAAATAGTTAATTGACTCATTGTATTCTTGTAAATCAAAATGACAACGTGCCAAATAATAATTAGCATTGACAAAAGGAAAAAATTTATGTGCAATACTATCTTTTTCCATAATTGATGTTGCTTTATGCAAATATTCAAGTGCTAAATTCAATTCTTTTTTATGTCTAAATACCCTTCCTTTTTTTATATATAAATCTAAAAGCCCTTCTTTAAAAGTTAATTTTTTTGCCATAAAAATACCTTTATCAATATAGGTTTGTACATTTTGATAATCGCCTTTGGTTAAATAGGCATCAGCAATGGTAGTCAGCAGCCTAACATGGTTTTTTTTATTATTAAAAGATGATTTCTTTACTAATTGCAATGCATAGTTTGAAAAGTCAATTGCCTTATCTGCTTTTCCGATTAACGGAAGGACTGCTATTAACCCTGAATATGCTATTATCTCTTGGTTTATATTTTTACTTGCCTTTGCAATAGTCAATGCTTTGTAATAGGCTTGTATTGCCTTTTCATTTTTCCAGATTTGTAAAAAGCAATGACTTTGTTTCATTACTGAAAAAAATAATAACTTATCGTTTTTTATCTCTTTTGCTAATTTTTCGGCTTTTATAAAATAGGTAATACTTTGTTTGTAATTTTTTAAATTATAAAGGGCAATTCCCAAATCAATAAGGTTATCTAAATGCTCATTTTTATCTTTGCCTTCAAAAAATTGTTTTTCATAAGGCTCCCCTATTTTTTTATCGGTGATAAGTTGTGCGATTTCTTCAATAGATTTGTTTTTTAAGCTCTCAGGTTTTACTATTTTTTGTTGTGAGAAGGCAGCTATCGAAACGCAAATATTTATAAAAAGAAAGAAAAGGGTACTTTTTGATAATAAAGTCTTATTCATAATTTTATTCAAATAAATTTTAAAAAATAAATTGGAAAATCACTATCTCTTTTCAATATGGTTTAGATTTTATGCATATCATATTGAGATAGGAATGAAATTTTAGCTTCGTAAGCTAAATTACCCTGAATAAATTTACTAAACAAATTCAAACACTCCTTAAAAACTAGCGCGTAGCTGTATAGTACCGGTATGAATGGCTTTTGAAGTTTCTGATTTTCGCCCTAAATAGTTGATATTAATATCTAAATACGAAGTGATTTTTTTTTGTAAGGTTAGGTTCCATGTAAAATTGGTACCGGGTTGCAACCCTTCTAACATTTGGTATGAAACTGAAGAATTTAGGGTGCCTTCAAAATTATTTTGAATAAAATTCAATGCACTATTGATAGAGAATTTACGGTTGCGGGCATAGATAAAATTAGCTCCCAACTTATGTTGTTGCAAGGTTTCCAATCCTATATCTTTATTCTCTTTATTTTTGAAAGCATATTCAATTTCAAATCGCGAATTGTTAGTGTACAAATAAGATAATTTCGGATTCACCTCATAACTATCCAATAAAAAATTCCGGCTGCTAAAATTTTGCGATTCACTTTTATTTTCTGAAACTATCCCTTTCATATCCACCAGCCAAAATTTACCTATTTTATGACTAAAAGCCAGCTGATGAGAAGTAAGGTTACCCTCTTGGTCACCTACAGAAAATGCCGTTTTAATCCTGCTCTTTAAATAGGTATATGTTGTTGAATAGTGTTGCCTTCCACGATTGTAAAACAGGCTGTTTTTAAGGTTCATATTCAATGCCAATGCATCATTGCTAATGGTAAACGGGTCAAAATTAAAAGTACCCCCTACCCTTTCTTTTTTACTATCAATAAGTAAAAAGGACTGATTGGTAAAATGTGACAACAATTTTTTAAAGCCTTTTTTATTTTTAAAATTCGACATATTAATAGTTAAAGACTGACTAACTTTATTTTGGTCGGTTTTAATAAAATTGATAGTAGGCAACAATACACGTACATAATTGGCCTCATCTTGAAATTGTGCAATTTCAAATTCGTCGAGCTCTTGGATACCATTATTATTATAATCATTCCAAGTATAAAAACCCAATCCGGTTTCTACTTGAACATAGTTAAATTCTTGTTGCGGCAAACTTCCCGAACTGGTTTCATATACGGTTTGTAGTGAAACGGCATTGTTAAACAATTGCTGCCGATAAGAAATACGGGAGTTTAATGATTCTTCATCATTAAAATTTTTATTGGCTACCGTTCTGTAATTGATAAATAATGACAAATCTGCCGTTTTGCGCTGTACTAATTTAGACCGTAAGAAATAAGTATTGGCGGTATTTACTTGTTGTAATTTGGCTCCTTGTAAACTATCGGTAACTCGATAATTATAGCCTATTTCAAGGTATACTTTGGTAGTATCGCCCACACCGACATAACCTTCATATTCTAAAAATCGATGGCTTATGTCAGCAATAGTTCGGGTGCTCTTATCAGTACGCTCATTGCTTTCAAAATTCAGTTTACCGCCTATCCAACTTTTGGTAAAATGATGATTTACTGTTGAATACCATCTGGAAAATTGTGTTTTATCAGTTTCTGAACTCGATGTTAAAAAGCTGCCTTTCGCTTTTAATAAGGTTTTTCCTAAGGTTACCTCTGCCAGAAAGTTATGCTTATTTCCATTAAAATTTTTGCTGAAATTCAGTTTGTCGAACTGATAGCTAATAATTCCTTTCTTAGGATGAGAATATGCCAATGAGGCTATGAGTAATTGCTGATCGCCTAAAGGATTCACCAAATCCCAATCCCTAAAAAATTCAACTGTCCTAAAACGTTCGATGGTTTTAAAATCGGTACTTACAAACTCATAATTTAACTTACTTTCCAACTGCCAGCTTTTTTGTAACAAGGTTTGCCGCCAATTAACTTTACCTGCAAATCCTTGATTGTCACCATCATCAAGTGAAGAAAACAAATTCAAATCATTAACGCTATACGCAACTTCAGAATTGATATTGGTTTTTGTATTGGGCGAATAGTCGGCCGTTAGAACGGCAATTTGCAATTTATTGGGAGCTACCAATTGTACAATGGGCTCATAAGAGCCTTGGGCAATTCCGTTTACCGGAGCTATATATTCGTATATCCTTCCGGTAGCAACCGTAGTTTGTATCTTATAATTGCCATTGTGGGCACCTACAAAGGTAAATTTTACATTGAATAATTCATCGTTCGGATTATTAGAAAATACAAACGTTTCTATGCCATTTTGGAATTCTTTTTTATATAAAATTTTATTTTCTTCAAAAGCCTCCGGAAAGGCAGAAGGCACCACCATCTGCGAAATATCATCACCTGCCAAAGATAAAATTTCTTGTTGGCTATTGCTTAAACTTTGTTGCAAAGGTTGGTTTTTAGCATCATTTTCATTGTAAAAACCAATGCCTAATGTTAGTTTGTCAGTGGTATATTTGGCACCGTTATAGGTTACAAACCGAGTGAAATTTCTTTCGGAGAACTGATATTCTACAGAGATACGCATGTTGGCCGTTACCGGAAAAGTGGGTGTAAAAGTAAGTTCAGCGGTATTGTAATCAATGGTATAATCATTATTTTCTCCTCGTTGTAACGGAACACCATTTACATATACGGTTTCGCTACCCGAGATTAACAAGATAAACCGTTCATCAGTAGTCCCTGTAATTTTATAAGGCCCTTGATTGCCTTCTTGCCCTACAAAATTATTCCGGGCAAATTGTCCTCTGACAATAGCTCCTGAAGCAAAGAATTTTATGTTACTTTCTTCATTATCAATTGTTGCGTTGAGCGAAACTCCGGCTACTTTTTTACGAAACCGCATAAAATAATCTTCGGTATTTTCAAAATTGATATCTCCGGCTTTGATACTCCAGTTGTTACTAAATAATTCGATAAAAACCCTATCGAATTCATCCAATCGTTGTGTAAACCCGTTTTCTTGAAGGGGTACATTGGTATCGGTAATTGAAGCCCTTATCTTTACGTTTTTTGATAAGTTTCCTGAAATCTGTAAATCTAAATTAGAATTGACTACGGCATCTTGATTGTTGCCAACGGTTAATCCCCTTGAGATATTGCCACTGGTTTTTAACCCGTCAAAAGGGATAAAAGCATTCTTTTTGGTACTTTTCCTCACACTGTACAATCGTGAAAGGTCGGTAGCTTTCGGTACGATTAGTTTTTTATCAAACCGAGCATATACTTTGGTTAGAAATGCGGGCAAAGCAGTGTATTCTATGGTGATAACCGGATATTCTTCTTTATCGATTACCAAAATGGCATTGGCAAAATCAACAGTATAGCGAAGCGTATCAATCAGTTGTTTTGATTGGTTGAAGACTTTAAAATGATAGGGGCTGATGCTCACCGTATCTACACGAATGGTATCCGAAACCACATGTATGGTTTTCGCCCTGAAATTTTTAGAACCTTTTTGAGCATGTAAAGAAAACCCCAATAAGACAAGAAATATGCAAAAAGTCTTCTTCATCAATGATACAAACGTTTTAGGGGTAAAAATAGTTTTATTCTATGAATTGTACTAAGGTGATGAGGATGATCCTTCAGAATACTTTTATCAATACACGTTGCTATTTTAAAAGAGTGATTGCTGTTGGGGTGGATTTTCGTGTTCTAACAACCAACGCTTGCGCCATAATCCGCCGCCATAACCTGTAAGTGAGCCGTCACTGCCGATAATACGGTGACAGGGAATTACAATCCAAATAGGATTCTTGCCATTTGCCGATGCTACCGCCCTAATGGCTTTTTCATCGCCCAATATCCTGCTCTGTTCTAAATACGACCGTGTTTCGCCATAATCGATTTGCAGTAATGATTTCCATACTTCTTTTTGAAAATTAGTCCCTTGAGGGTTTAACTTCAAGGTAAAAACGGTTCTTTTCTTTTGAAAATATTCTTCTAATTGCGTTACACATTCTTGCAAACATTCGGGAATATGCTCTGAACTCTCCGTAGCACTATCTACTACGGTAATTGAAGAGATGCCATCATCATCTCCTACAATCCGAGCAACTCCTATGGGCGTTTTGTAATATGTTACTTTTTCAAATTCCAAAAATTTCCTTTGAATTTTGTGTGGTTATTGCTGCTATTTTCTCAGGTGTTAAATTATAAATATCTACTAACTTATCCAACACATTTATAAGATAACTGCTTTCATTGCGTTTTCCCCGATAAGGGGTAGGTGCTAAATAAGGGGCATCTGTTTCTAAAACTATCTGTCCTAACGGAATTTCATGTAAAAATTTGTTAATATTTCCATTTTTGAACGTCACCACACCGCCGATACCCAATTTCATATTATACGAAATAGCACGTTGTGCTTGTGCTAAAGTTCCTGTAAAACAATGAAAAATTCCGCGTAACTTTTCATCTTGTACTTCTTCTAATATTTCAAAAATTTCATCGAAGGCGTCACGGCAATGAATTACAATGGGCAATTCTTTTTCTTTGGCCCATTCAATCTGTGTTTTAAAGGCCTCTTGCTGTTGTTGTAAAAAAGTAGTATCCCAATACAAATCGATGCCTATTTCGCCAATAGCATAGAAGTTTCGTTTCTGCAGCCATTCTTTTACCATTGCCAATTCTTCTTTGTAATTTTCTTTAATACTGGTAGGATGTAAGCCCATCATCAAGAAAACCGACTCCGGAAAATCTTTTTCTAATTGCAGCATGGCTTCGGTATAACTCGAATCTATTGCCGGAATAAAAAAACGAGACACCCCTTTATCTATTGCCCGTTGTATCATAGCCGTTCTATCTTCATCAAATTGTTCTGAATATAAATGGGTATGTGTATCTGTAAGTATCATCTGTCTCTTTTAACCTAGGTTTTAGTAAAGCAAAGATAATTATAGTATTCTATTAATTTTTTATAGTTTCGCAATAATCTTGTAACTCTTTTGATTTTTT
>DRQI01000175.1 GCA_011330545.1 Flavobacteriia bacterium | reverse complement strand
TGCAACAAGCCCCATGTACTTTTTTAGATACCACAGATAATACTTGTGTAATTTATGATGTGAGGCCGAAAGCCTGCAGTGAATACCCGCATACCAATAGAAAGAAATTTATTCAGTTAACACAACTGACATTGAAAAATACGGCTGTTTGCCCGGCCGTATTTAATATTATTGAGGCCTTAAAGAAAAAATTGCCACTGAAATAAGATATTGATATAATGTCACTAAGAAGATAAATTAGTATCCGTCATTTAAACTTCAAAAAGTAGTAAAACATTATACTTGCCAAGCTGTTTAGACGCGTTTTAAAATAATTTCAAGGCGTGTCAGTATTAAAATAAGTCAATCATAAATCAAATAGCGGCTTCTAATTTTCTTAAAAGCCACTAACCCTTTTTGCCACGTTTTTCTAATGGCTTCGGCACTCATTCCGCTTTCCAATTGTTTTCTAATGTTGTCGATACCCGCATGGGCGGTAAAAGTTTCACCAAAAAAAAGTTCCTCTTTTGGAGTTTTACGGTAGGCGTCTACAATCCATTCTAAATCAACCATATTCAATTTTTTAACCTTTCTTAAATCTACTCCATAGCACAATTTTCCTTGGTGTTTTGGATATTTTGACCCGAAATTCGGCTGTGGCGTATATGAAAAATCACTTTTCGGAAAAAAAGGTGCTCCGTATACCTGAAATTGCATTTCGGTACCACGGCCGGCATTGATGGTGGTGCCCTCAAACAATCCCAAACTAGGATACAAGTTAATAGCTTGGTCATTGGGTAAATTTGGTGAAGGCCTTATAGGCAAACTATAAGAAGTACTATGAGTATAGTTTTTTAGAGGCATCACAGTGAGGTGGCATTGCACACCATCTTTCAACCATTTTTCGCCATTGATCATTTGGGCATATTCGCCAATAGTCATTCCGTATACCAACGGTACCGGATGCATTCCTACAAAACTTTTGTTTTTCATTTCTAACACAGGGCCGTCAACATAATGTGCATTTGGGTTGGGCCTGTCAATTACAAGTAACGGAATGTTATTTTCGGCACAAGCCTCCATAATATAATGCAAGGTAGAAATATAAGTATAAAAACGTACGCCTACATCTTGAATATCAAACAAGACAATGTCAATACCTTTTAATTGCTTCGCAGTGGGTTTTCTGTTACTGCCATATAGCGAAATAAGGGGCAATCCGGTTTTAGTATCAGTTGCATCGGTAATGTGTTCGCCGGCATCGGCTTTTCCGCGAAATCCGTGTTCGGGAGAAAAAACTTTTTGAATGTCAATATGCAATGAAAGTAATGTGTCTACCAAATGCGTGTATCGATGGTGTAAATTCGCAACAACACTTGTTTGGTTGGCAACTACGGCTACCGATTTTTTATTTAATAATTGAAGGTAATCAGATGGTTTTGATATGATTATGTCTGTGTCAACAGTTGCGTTTTGTATATTGTCTTGCAAAGAAGAAGAGACGGTTTTTGTAATTTCAGTATTTTTTGTTGAAGATGTAGCCTGCTTGCATGAAATCAATGCAAAAAGTAAAATAAAAACCCAAAAGAAATATGTATTTTTGAACATCATCATATAGACCATTAAATATTGAATTACGAGTTATTCTTAGCCAAACGGATTATTGCTGCTAAACAGTATAAAGGTAGTATATCGTCGCCAATAATAAAAATTGCCATTACGGCAATTGCATTGGGTATTGTCATTATGATGATTACAATTTCTTCGGTATTAGGCCTTCAATATAAAATTAAGGAAAAAATTTCGGGTTTTAACGGCCATATTCAAATTACAAATTACGAAGATAACAACTCGCAAATAACGGTAACTCCCATCTCAATAGAACAAGAATTTTACCCGAGTTTTACCAATGTTGACGGTATCAAAAACGTACAGGCTTTTGCTACCAAAGCCGGAATCATTAGAACCAAAACAGATTTTGAAGGCGTTATTTTTAAAGGGGTTGACAGTAATTACGATTGGTCGTTTTTTAAGTCGTATTTGGTAGAAGGCAATTTGTTAAGCCTGTCAGAAAAAAGGTCAAAATTAGTACTGATTTCAAAGTTGGTGGCTGACCGCCTCAACTTAAAAGTTGGCGATTCTTTTAACCTGTTTTTTATGAAAGACAACGCCTCGAAAGCACCGAATGTAAGGAATTTAAAAATAGCGGGAATTTACAGTTCGGGCTTTAAAGACTTTGATGAAAATTATGTGTTGGGCGATATCAAAGACATTCAACGCCTCAATAAATGGAAACCGGATGAAATTGGCGGTTTTGAAGTACTGTTGGATGATTTTGACCAACTCGAAGAAAAGGGCGATGAAATTTATAAAGCAGTAGGGTCTACCTTAAATGCACAAACCATTTCAGAAAAATTTCCGGCAATTTTCGATTGGCTACAAATATTAGATACCAATATCATCGTCATTATCAGTATGATGATTTTAATTGCCGGCATTAATATGATTACCGCACTCTTGGTATTAATTTTAGAAAGAACCCAAATGATAGGTATTT
Organism: Flavobacteriia bacterium; assembly: GCA_011330545.1. Taxonomy (GTDB): domain Bacteria; phylum Bacteroidota; class Bacteroidia; order Flavobacteriales; family Flavobacteriaceae; genus Aureibaculum. Next base: position 814 of record DRQI01000175.1, on the reverse strand, counting down.
TAAAAGCCTTAGGAAGTTCTAATTGGAGCATCCGGAAAATGTTTTTGTACAATGCCGCTTACCTGATTGCTATCGGATTGTTTTGGGGCAATGCTATCGGTATCGGCTTGCTGTTAATCCAACAATATTTTGGCGTGGTGACCCTTGACCCTGAAAATTATTATGTTACCAAAGCTCCGGTATACATTGATGTACAATATATTTTGCTGTTAAATATCGGCACCTTGGTATTGTGCATTTGCATGTTGCTCATACCATCGTATATTGTAAGTAAAATTAGTCCTGTAAAAGCTATAAAATTTGATTAGATTTGCAGTCTGATAAAAGATATAAATAATATGAAAACCCATACTGTTTTTCTTTTTTTGAAAAATGCCTAAAAAGGTACTTGGGTACAAAACGAATAAACACCATGAAATACGACATCATCATCATAGGCAGTGGCCCGGGAGGCTATGTAACCGCTATTAGGGCATCGCAATTAGGCTTTAAAGTAGCTGTAGTTGAAAGAGAAAGCCTAGGAGGTATTTGCTTAAATTGGGGCTGTATCCCTACCAAAGCACTATTAAAAAGCGCACAAGTATATGAGTACTTAAAACACGTAGATGCATACGGATTAAAAGCCAAAGAAATTGATAAAGATTTTAGTGCCGTAATTCAACGTAGCCGCAATGTAGCAGATGGAATGAGCAAAGGTGTACAGTTTTTAATGAAAAAGAATAAGATTGATGTTCTTAACGGAATAGGAAAAGTAAAACCGGGTAAAAAGGTCGATGTAACCGATACCGATAAGAAAACGACCGAATACAGTGCC
>DRQI01000174.1 GCA_011330545.1 Flavobacteriia bacterium | reverse complement strand
ATGCCCTTATCACCAATACAACCGTAGGGATGAAAATAAGTATTTTACAGGCTACTGCCACAGGAACGGCAATTTATGAAGAAACCCAAACTCCGACAACCAATGCCAACGGACTGGTAAGTCTAGAAATAGGTACAGGTACCGTTATAGGCTTTAATACTTTCGGCTCGATAAATTGGGCAAACGGCCCCTACTTTATAAAAACCGAAACCGACCCAACCGGCGGAACAAATTATACCATTACAGGTACTAGCCAATTGTTGAGTGTGCCGTATGCGTTATATGCCAAAACAGCCGAACACGTAAAAGGAAAGTGTGGATATTACCTAGGGCAAAGTACTTTTGGAGGAATTATCTTTTATTTAGACGCCTCAGAATGCCATGGTTTGGTAGCCAAAAGTACTGACGAGCCGGGAACTTATCAATGGGCCATAAATACTACTAAATTTACAAATGCCTATGCAGACGCCCCGTATGGAGGCCGGTTTAATTACAAAGCCATTAACAATATTTATCCGGCAGTAGGAAGCGCTCCGGCAATGCAAGTGTGCAAGGACTTGGTTACAGGTTCAGGAGCCTATGACGATTGGTATTTGCCCTCTGTTTATGAATTATTTTTAATGTTTACCAATATTGGCCCCGGTTCTTCTTTAAGTAATGTTGGAAACTTTACTTCTGATGTATACTGGAGTTCAACAGAAAGCAATAATATATTGTCGTGGGGTTTTGATTTTAGCGGAGTTAATAATAACAATCAAATAACCTATCAGAGAACCAACAGTTATAAAGTGCGGGCGGTACGGGCTTTTTGAGTAGGATATGAAGTTTTATTTTACCTTGAAAAACCATCTGCTTAGCTGATGGTAATGTCCTCTTGGCTTTGCCTACTTTTTCAGACTTGTCAGGTTTTCAAAACCTGACAGGCCTTTTGGCCTGTTTATAATAATCTTGTTGCTCATTGCCCCTAATAGGGGTTTTCTAAAGCTACCTTCTCAGAAGATGTGATTTTTACTTCACTTTAACCCAGATTATGCAATAGAGTTACGTTATGAGTTAGGAAAGCACAATAAAATAGGGTGTTTTACTAAATTAAGCGTAGCACCGCTACGGTTAATTTTGAAAACGCAGTGAAACGACCTATTTTGCAGTGATTTCTGAACGGAATAGGAAGTCTATTGCATAATCTGGGTTTAACTCAGGTTATGCCTGCTTAGCCACTAGCAATGTTATGCTGGCTTTGCCCATTTTTGCCAGGCCTCAAAGGTTTCTGAAAACTGTGGGGCCTTTTTGAGTAAAAAAGTCTAGATGATTTTATGAGACAACGCTTTCAAGGCTGATAAACTCCGCTTCAAAAATTGAAGCAAAATGTCTTAAAATATGCCCTTTAACTTCGTTAAGGTCAATTTTTTTTCCTAGCTCAACCTCCATAGAAGTTACCGCTTTCCCGCGAATTCCACAAGGGATGATATGGTCAAAATACCCTAAATTGGTATTGACGTTTAGTGCAAAGCCATGCATGGTTACCCAACGGCTGCTACGTACGCCAAAAGCACATATTTTACGCACAAAAGGAGTGCCTACATCTAACCAAACTCCGGTTTCGCCTTTGCTGCGTTCTCCTTTAATTCCGTATTCGGCTAAAACCAAAATCATCGTTTCTTCTAACAGCCGTAAGTATTTGTGAATATCCGTAAAGAAATTTTCTAAATCTAAAATAGGATACCCTACAATTTGTCCATAGCCGTGATAGGTAATATCGCCACCGCGGTTTATTTTATAAAAAGAAATGTGTTTTTCTTTTAATTGTTTTTCGGTAAGTAATAAATTATTAAAATCGCCACTTTTTCCTAAGGTATATACATGCGGGTGTTCTACAAAAATAAAATAATTAGGCGTTTCAAGAGGGCTGTTTTCTGCCCGGTTCTTTTTTTTGATTTCGATAATACCATCAAATAGCTCCTGTTGATAATCCCACGTTTCTTTGTAGTCTTTTACGCCTAAATCTTGTAATTGTATTTTTTTTTCTTTCACCACTAATTCACAAATTATTTTTTAGTGTAATTTCTATTATTTGCCACTGATTCACGAATTGTTTATTTTTTAATTGATTATTTACATTTACACAAATCAACTTCCCAGAGGGGGAAGTTGTGTTACTTCTAGATAAATGGAATAGTAAACCAATATAATTTTTTTATTAGTGTATTAGTGACCATTTTTTTTACCAATCATTTTATAAAACAATTCTTCTATAATCTAATGAATTTTCATGAAAATTTGCTAAAATCGCTAATTTACATTTGGAAACTTTAAGGTAATTTATGCATTGAGCTAAATGTTTATCATGAAAATTTTCAACAGATTTTATTTCTAAAATAATTTTATTGAATACCACAAAATCAGCATAAAAATTATGCTTTAGTGTAATGTCTTTATAGTTAACATTATACTGTTTTTCTCTAATAAAAGGAATATCTAATTGTTTAAACTCATACTCTATAGCATCCTTATAAACTATTTCAGAAAAACCACTACCTAAATTATTATACACTTCAAATAAAACCCCGATAATAGCATAACTCTCTTTTTTGTAAATTAATTTACTCATCTATAAAAAATCTTATCCGTGTATTCGTGGCTAAAATTATTTCAACCTCACTTCAAAATCTAATAATTGTGGGTTTTTTGTCAATGAATCCATAGAAACTTCAAACGTCATTGTTTTTTTATCTTTACTAATAACCGCATCTTTCAGTGAAACCTTTTTAATCTTTTTATCAAAATGATAAATAAGCCTATAAGTACTCCCTTCTAAAAATGTACTCGCCTGTTGTAAAGACTTATCAACTTTTTTTAATTCTTCTTCAGAGAGGTCTTTTAAAACAACCTTTCTTTTAAAAGTACGCCCGTTAAATAAATAATCTACCGTTGTTTTAGAAGGCACCTCTTTATCTTTATTCTTCTTATCATTAAAAGATTGCGCCAGCGCTATTTTCTCTTGCATATTTTTTAATTCGGAAGGATCTTTAAAATCCAACCTGAAATCCAGTAGCATCTCACCTTTATCTTCATTGACATGCATTTCCAATTTTAAATCTTTTAACGCCTCAACAGCTTCTTGTTTTTCTTTAGAAAGTTGTGAAATGCTATCTTTGTGTTCTACTAAAATATCCTTAAAGAAAATTATAGAATCGATAACTTTAGAATGTTGCAATGAATCTTTGTCATTGTTTTTAGGCAATCCTTTCATCAATTCGCCCATATCCATTTTTAGTGAAAAATTTCCACTACCATCTTTATGGACATAAATTTCTTCGGTAAAAATACAACTGTTCAGCGTGGCGATAAAACTGATAAATAATACTAAAGTTTTAAATTTCATAGTTTTTTAGTTATTCGGATTGTTTAAAATAATTAGGGCGGCTATCACCCCGGGAACCCATCCTAAAATGGTCAAAATAAATACAATGACAATAGAGCCACAGCCTTTGTCAATAACGGCTAAAGGCGGGCAAATAATAGATAATAAAACCCTAAAGCATCCCATATTATATTTTATACAAAGATAAACTAATTAATGATATATAGATGAGACGCTAAAATCAAGGCATTGTTACTCTTAAACCGGAGTTCAATTAAAATGCTACTCACAAAGCCCTTCCAAAGTATCTTCAATATCACCGGGCGTACTCATAATCCTCATAAAAGTCCCCATAGATAATTCAGGCCAATGCAAGGCAATTCGATACTTTCCATGAAGCATGGTCGCTTTTTTTCCTTGTAAGATAATTTCGTACGGCAATGCCGCCACATGGCTTTCGCCAATTTTAGGCAAAAAGTATGATTCGCCATCTTCCTTACTCTGTAAAGCAACGCCAAAAACCGCTACTTTTTGTTGAGTGTAGAGCAGTTTGTATACTAATTTTGTTTTTCCTTTGTTAACTTTTAAATTGTGTTGAATAACCTTCAGTCCTTCCTCAAAAGAAGAAAATTCTTTTAACGTAATAGGGTCAGAAAAATAAGGCATCATTATTTTATAATGGTACTTTTTTAGCTTATCAGCTTTTACAGTACCGCCAAAAGGCGTAAAATCATTGCCAATACCGGCCAATGCTTTTTTTAAATCGGCGCTAAACTGTTGAAAAGTAGATTTGTACGTATTATAATTATCGCGTAAATAAGCCCTTAAAATATAATCAGGATTGATATAAGAAACCGTTACTTTTCCGTTTTTTTGAACAAGGCCCACTTTAATAACGGCTGCTAACGCACCCCTGTCACTAACTTTGATAACCGTATTTTTTAACTTAGAATTCGTAAAGGCAATTACCTTTAAAGAACTTTTATGAGAAGGATTATACGTACCCAATACCATAAAGGCATTTTCTTTTAGGGCGGCCACTACTTTTTGAGAAACTTGCTGTATAGATTCGTTTCGTTCACCTACTTTGATATAAGGAGAGATGTCTTCTTGCCCAATAGCATTAAAACTAAAAATAACAATTGCAATACCGGTTAAAATGTAATTTTTCATTGTTGAAAGGTTTTATAATTTGTATGAAAATGAAGTGTAAACATGAATTTGAGTTAGAAATAAACTACCCAGAATAACGGATTAAATTAACGGATATCTTTTTATGAAATTGATGATTTTTATCATAAACAGCGTTTATTTTTAGAATTCAAAAAAGAATATAAAACATTGATAAATAGTTATTTAAGTCTGTTATAAGGCTTCTTGGCAACTTTTTGGGCCAAAAGGGCGGTTACATTTTTTGAAATAGTGTAATTTTGCACTCTTAAAAAAGAACAACATGCAATTGTCAGAGCAAGAAACCGTACGAAGAGAAAAGCTACAAAAATTACGCAGTTTGGGTATTAATCCATACCCTGCAAACCTGTATCCGGTAAACCATACTTCCAAACAGATAAAAGAACAGTACCAAGAAGGCAAAAAAGTAATTATTGCCGGTAGGTTGATGTCACGCCGTATTCAAGGAAAAGCATCGTTTGCCGAAGTTCAAGATAGTGAGGGGAGAGTACAAGTGTATTTTAACCGAGATGAAATTTGTACCGGCGAAGACAAAAGCAAGTATAATGAAGTGTACAAAAAACTCTTAGACATAGGTGATTTTATTGGGATAAAAGGCGAGTTGTTTACTACCAAAGTTGGCGAAAAAAGTGTGCGGGTAAAAGAGTTTACCTTGTTGAGTAAGTCATTAAGGCCATTGCCATTGCCTAAAGTAGATGCCGAAGGAAATATCCATGATGAATTTAACGACCCCGAATTGCGATACCGCCAGCGATATGCAGATTTGGTAGTAAACCCTCACGTAAAAGAAGTTTTTATAAAACGTACAAAACTCTTTGCCGCCATGCGCCGGTTTTTTAATGATGCAGGATATATGGAAGTAGAAACACCCATTTTACAACCCATCCCCGGTGGTGCGGCAGCAAGGCCTTTTATCACACACCACAATACCTTAGACATTCCTATGTACATGCGTATCGCCTGCGAATTGTACTTAAAAAAAGTGTTGATTGGTGGCTTTGAAGGAGTCTATGAATTTGCGAAAACTTTTAGAAATGAAGGGATGGACAGAACCCACAACCCTGAATTTACCATGATGGAGATCTATGTAGCCTACAAAGACTATAATTGGATGATGGAATTTGTAGAGAAACTCTTAGAATATTGCGCCATAGAAGTAAACGGAACCACCAAAGCTACTTTTGGCGAATATGAAATAGATTTCAAAGCGCCCTATAAAAGGGTAACCATGACCGATGCCATTAAAGAATTTACAGGATTTGATATCAGCGGTAAAACCGAAGATGAAATCCGTAAAGCTGCTGCGGAAATGGGAATTGAAGTTGATGATACGATGGGAAAAGGCAAGTTAATCGATGAAATTTTCGGAGAAAAATGCGAAGGCAATTATATACAACCAACCTATATCATCGATTATCCGAAAGAAATGAGTCCGTTAACCAAAGAACATCGAGATAATCCCGAACTCACCGAGCGTTTCGAATTGATGATTTGCGGAAAGGAAGTCGCCAATGCCTATTCAGAACTAAATGACCCTATTGACCAACGAGAGCGTTTTGAACAACAATTAAAATTGGCACAAAAAGGAGATGATGAAGCTACAGAATTTATAGACTATGATTTTTTAAGGGCTTTAGAATACGGAATGCCACCAACATCAGGATTGGGCATCGGTATGGATAGGTTAATTATGTTTTTAACCAACAATCAGTCGATACAAGAAGTTATTTTCTTCCCCCAAATGCGCCCCGAGAAAAAAGCACCGTCCATTGAGTTAAACGAAGAAGAAAAAATGGTGATGGGCATACTGCAAAAAGAAGAGAAGATAGCGTTAAATACGTTAAAAACCGCTTCGGGCCTAAGCAATAAAAAGTGGGATAAAACCATTAAAAGCCTAACCAAAAACGATTTGGCAAAAGTGGTTAAAACCGATGAAGGATTGTTTGTGGAATTAGTATAAGCTAACGCCGCAATATCAGTTCAGCATGGGTAAGAATAGGCATAAAATATAAAAGTTACTTATTGTAACCTTCTGTTGCGTTTCGCTACAGCTGACAAGACGAAGCAGTATAATCTGTTGCATCATAAATAAATTTCTCAACTTTTCAGGCTAGAATTTAAGCTATGCCCGGCAAACTCCAAGCAACACCTAGCAGGCTTTTCTGCGGTAAGTAGTTTCTTCTAAAGCAGAAATATACCCAAAAACAGGTGTTGGATTGCCTCGAAATATTATAGTTATGAGCAAAAAGAAGAATAGCATTTTACAAATAATTGTCGATATCTAATATTTTTTTGCAAATAATGAATAAAATAAGTT
>DRQI01000173.1 GCA_011330545.1 Flavobacteriia bacterium | reverse complement strand
TGCCGAAAACAAGCCCGAAGAGTTTATACGTATCTCTAATAGTACCTTTGCCGCTACAGGCAACTGCCCGATTGAAACCGGCAAAGTCCCTATTCTCGGTATTACCGGTACCGGAGGTTCTGGTAAATCATCACTGGTAGACGAACTGGTACGGCGCTATTTGGCAGATTTTAATGATAAAACCATTGCCATTGTTTCGGTTGATCCTTCCAAAAGGAAAACCGGTGGTGCCTTGTTAGGCGACCGTATACGGATGAATGCCATCAAAAACGAACGTGTTTACATGCGCTCGCTAGCAACGCGCCAGTCAAATTTAGCACTTTCAAAACACGTTAGTGACGCCATTGATATCTTAAAAGCGGCAGCTTACGACCTGATTATCTTAGAAACCTCAGGAATCGGCCAATCAGATACCGAAATTTTAGACCATTCTGACGTCTCACTATACGTGATGACTCCAGAATATGGCGCCGCCACTCAGCTGGAAAAAATTGACATGATTGATTTTGCCGATGTCATTGCCCTCAATAAATTTGACAAACGCGGAGCTTTGGATGCATTGCGCGATGTGAAAAAACAATACCAGCGCAACCATAATTTATGGGATAAAAACATCGATGAAATGCCGGTGTATGGCACCATCGCCTCGCAGTTTAATGATCCGGGAGCCAATACACTCTACAATGTATTGCTTGAAAAGATTAATCAAAAAACAGGTGCCAATTTTAAAAGTTCGTTTAATCTTTCAGAAGAACAATCAGAAAAACAGTTTATCATACCCCCAAATAGAACACGGTATCTGTCAGAAATAACAGAAAATAACAGAGCCTATGCCAAATCGTGTTTAGAGCAAAAAGAAATAGCTCAAAAGTTATACGGAATTTTTAAAACTATCGAATCTTTTTCGGGTGTCACTTTAAATGAATCAGAAAATTTAGATAACCAAATTGATAAAATTATTGAGGACACCGATGGTGATAATAACTTTATTATCAAGGCTTTAAAAAAAGAGTTTGATCGTATAAAAATGGATTTAAACCCACACCATTGGGAAATCATAACACATTGGAACACACTCAAACAATCTTATAGAAACCCGGTGTATACGTTTAAAGTCCGTAATAAAGAAATTAATATTCAAACCTATACAGAGTCATTGTCACACTTACAAATCCCTAAAATTGCCTTGCCAACCTACAAGGCCTGGGGTGATATACTCTATTGGAGGCTACAAGAAAATGTTCCCGGTGAGTTTCCGTATACTTCGGGTATCTATCCTTTCAAACGCACAGGGGAAGATCCTACCCGGATGTTTGCCGGTGAAGGTGGCCCCGAACGTACCAACAGGCGGTTTCATTATGTGAGCTTAGATATGAATGCCAAACGCCTCTCTACGGCTTTTGATTCGGTAACCCTTTACGGGAATGACCCTGATGTACGTCCTGATATTTACGGAAAAATAGGGAATGCCGGAGTTTCAATCTGCTGTTTAGACGATGCTAAAAAATTGTATTCAGGATTTGAATTGACTAACCCGATGACTTCGGTTTCGATGACCATTAACGGCCCGGCACCGATGATGCTCGGATTTTTTATGAATGCCGCTATCGACCAAGAATGTGAGAAATACATCCGTGAAAACGGATTGGAAAAAGACATTGAAAAAAAGATTGCCGCTATCTATAAAAAGAAAGGCGTTGAAAGGCCGGCATACCAAGGAGAACTCCCCGAAGGCAACAATGGATTAGGACTGCTACTACTCGGCGTAACCGGCGACGAAGTATTGCCTAATGATATTTATCAAAAAATAAAAGCCGAAACCATCACTAAAGTACGGGGTACCGTACAAGCCGATATTTTAAAAGAAGACCAAGCACAAAATACCTGTATTTTCTCTACAGAATTCGCTTTACGGCTGATGGGCGATGTACAAGAATATTTTATTAAACACAAAGTCCGCAATTTTTATTCGGTTTCAATCTCAGGATACCATATTGCCGAAGCCGGTGCCAATCCGATTTCACAATTGGCATTTACCTTGTCTAATGGATTTACTTACGTGGAATATTATCTGTCACGAGGAATGGATATCAATAAATTCGGCCCTAACCTCTCTTTCTTTTTTTCAAACGGAGTTGACCCCGAATATGCTGTGATAGGAAGAGTAGCCCGTAAAATATGGGCCAAAGCCATGAAACTAAAATACGGTGCCAACAGCCGGGCACAAATGCTAAAATACCATATTCAAACTTCAGGACGTTCGTTACACGCCCAAGAAATTGACTTTAATGATATCCGAACCACCTTGCAGGCACTCTATGCCATTTATGACAATTGCAATTCACTACATACCAATGCTTATGATGAAGCCATTACTACCCCCACCGAAGAATCGGTACGGAGAGCCATGGCCATCCAATTGATTATCAACAAAGAATTAGGATTGGCAAAAAATGAAAACCCCATACAAGGTGCTTTTATCATTGAAGAATTAACAGATTTGGTAGAAGAAGCCGTATTGGCTGAATTTGATAGAATTACCGAACGCGGCGGCGTGTTAGGTGCTATGGAAACCATGTACCAACGGTCAAAAATACAAGAAGAAAGTTTGTATTACGAAACCTTGAAACATACCGGCGAATTTCCTATCATCGGTGTCAATACCTTTTTAAGCAGTAAAGGCTCGCCTACTATTGTTCCTAAAGAAGTTATCAGGGCTACCGAAGAAGAAAAACAATATCAAATTAGCGTAGTACAAAACCTACAAAAAGGCAATGCCGAAAAAGCCACTGAGCAATTGCGCATACTTCAAGAAAAAGCTATCTTAAATGAAAATATTTTCGAGCAATTGATGGAAGCCACCAAAGTTTGCTCTTTAGGGCAAATTACCGAAGCCTTATTTGAGGTAGGTGGGCAATACCGTAGAAATATGTAAATGAATTTGTAATCCTGCTCC
>DRQI01000172.1 GCA_011330545.1 Flavobacteriia bacterium | reverse complement strand
CGCGACGAAGGAGCGGCGTATCGAGAACCATTTTAATTATCAATGGCTAACTTCTCAATACAATTTTATAAGACTGTCTAAAAAATAAGAAAATCATTCAAAATGAGTGGCATTGCCCACCGCCTGTTCTAAGGCTTTGCGATATTCTTCCAACACTACTGTATCCCAATTAAAAACAGTAGCGAATTCAGCCAAAATGGGTTCTTTTAATTTTTCAATACTCAAAATATCAAAAAACAACCTTCCTGTTCTTCTGGCAAAAAAGTCGAGTGGTGTTTGTACCATTTCGTAATGTAGGCAAAACCACAATTCTGCTTTAGCCAATCGTATTTCGGCATCAATATCTTTTAAGGATGCAAATTTTTCAAGGATGCTATCGGCCTGTTTCCCATAATTATAAACCAAATAGTTGGCATCTACTTTTGAAAAACCACTTGGCTTTAATTTTTTAAAGACCCGTTTTTGGTACTCTTGTACTTCTTTAAAATTTGCAAATGTGCCTCCACTCAAAACAATATGTTGGGTTTGAATGTCTTTGAATTTAACATCATAGCGCTTGTAATATTTTTTACAGACCAAATCAACGATACGTTCTGCCATTTTCCGGTATCCGGTAAGTTTTCCGCCGGCAATAGAAATCAATTCGGTATCTGACACAAAAATTTCATCTTTTCGCGACAATTCTGAAGCCGATTTTCCTTCTTCATGAATAAGCGGCCGTAATCCTGCCCAACTCGATTGCACATCTTCCAAACTCAAATTTATAGTAGGAAACATATTATTTACCGCACTGAGTAAGTACATTGCATCGGTAGTAGTAACCCCAACATGGTCTTTATCCTTTTGGTAATTTGTATCGGTGGTACCAATGTAGGTTATTTTTCCTCTGGGGATAGCAAACATCATCCTTCCGTCAGGCACATCAAAATAAATGGCATTTTTCACGGGTAATTTTTCATGAGGCAAAACCAAATGTACCCCTTTTGTCAAATGCAATCTCTTGCCTGTTTTTGAATGGTTGATTTGGCGTAGATCATCTACCCAAGGCCCGGTGGCATTGACTACATATTTGGCTCTGATATTGATTTTTTTCCGGCCTATGGTATCAAGGGCTTTGATACCGGTAACTTTTTTATCTATATAGGTAAATTCAGTGCCCTTACAATAATTTAAAGCGGTTGTAGTATAACGCAATGCTGTTTTTAACACTTCTATGGTCAGCCGTGCATCATCGGTTCTGTATTCTGCATAGTAACCCGCACCTTCTAAAATTTCTTTAGGGAGGAGTGGTTCTATTTTTAAGGCTTCTGTTGCATCGAGCATTTTCCGTTTATCATCGCCTTCTACATTGGCCAAAATATCATAGATTTTTAATCCGATAGATGTGAGCCAAGAACCATACGTTCCGCCTTTTATCAGTGGCAATACCATTTTTTCGGGGATGACCAAATGCGGTGCCAGTTTATGTACAACGGCACGTTCTGAACCTACTTCTTTTACCAGCCAAAAGTCAAACTGCTTTAAGTAGCGCAATCCGCCATGAATCAACTTCGTAGATTTACTACTGGTACCCGAAGCAAAATCTTTTTTTTCTATCAAGGCAACTTTCATCCCTCGTGAAGAGGCATCTAGCGCAATGCCCACACCGGTAATACCGCCGCCTATAACGAGTAAATCAAATTCTTCGGATGCCAATTTACCCACTATGGAGCTTCTATCGAATGCTGAAAACTTATTCATCATCATTTTCCCAATTCATAGTACGTTTCACAGCTTTTTTCCAACCTTTCAGTAAAGTTTCCCGTTGTTGTTTTTTCATCGTTGGCATAAAGGTACGCTCTATAATTTTATTCGTAATAATATCTTCTTGTTTCCACAATCCTATGGCAATTCCCGCTAAATAGGCTGCTCCCAACGCTGTTGATTCGACATTTTTTGGGCGTTCTATTTCGGTATGTAAGATATCTGCTTGAAATTGCATCAAGAGGTTATTGGCACAGGCACCACCGTCTACTTTTAAAGAAGCCAAGGCTATTTTACTGTCTTCTTGCATGGCATTTACCAAGTCATGGGTTTGATAGGCCAATGATTCGAGGGTAGCCCTTACCAGATGGTTTTTGCCGGTATCTCTGGTTAACCCGAAAATAGCACCACGGGCATACATATCCCAATAGGGTGCTCCTAATCCGGCAAAAGCAGGAACGACATAAACCGGATTATCACCTTCAACCTGTGCTGCTATCGCCTCACTCTCTTCGGCTGAATTGATAAGTTGTAATCCGTCTCGCAACCACTGAATAGCTGCACCGGCAATAAATACGCTGCCTTCTAAGGCATAGTATACTTTGTTATCAATACCCCATGCAATGGTTGTCAATAATCCGTTTTTAGAATATTGCAATTCTTCGCCGGTATTCATCAGCATAAAACAACCTGTACCATAGGTGTTTTTGGCATCCCCTTTACGAAAACAGGCTTGCCCGAACAGAGCAGCTTGTTGGTCGCCGGCAATTCCGGCAATGGGGATACTATGGCCTTCATACTCAAAATCTCCAAAATGATAACTCGAAGGGGTTACTTTTGGCAACATATTTTTTGGGATATTTAAGGCAGCGAGTAATTTTTCATCCCATTCTAATGTTTTGATATTAAACAACATAGTACGTGATGCATTGGAATAATCGGTAGCATGTACCCTGCCACCGGTGAGATTCCACAACAGCCACGTATCGATGGTGCCAAATAACAATTCGCCTTTTTCGGCAAGTTCGCGGGCATTTTCAACGGTATCTAATATCCATTTGATTTTAGTACCCGAAAAATAAGAATCAATTACCAATCCGGTAGCTTGCTTCACATAGGATTCTAAACCGTCGTTTTTAAGGGTTTCACAAATTGGTGCTGTTCTTTTGTCTTGCCAAACAATAGCATTGTAAACGGGTTTTCCGGTAGTTTTATTCCAAACTACGGTCGTTTCACGTTGATTGGTGATGCCTATTGCGGCGATGTCAGAAACGTTAATGGTGTTATTTTGAAGTAGGTTTTTAAAAGTAGCCAGCTGACTGTCTAATATTTCTTGGGGCTTGTGTTCAACCCAACCCGGCTTCGGAAAAATTTGTTCAAATTCTTGTTGTGCAATAGCCGTTTGATTTCCTTTTTCGTCGAATAATACCGAACGTGAACTTGTGGTGCCTTGGTCTAAGGCAATGATGTATTTTTTTGACATTTTTTAATTATTTTTTTCCGGTTGAAGGCTTTTTACTACGGCTAAAATTACAATGAGAATAGCGATGCCTACAACAATCCAATATTTCAGATACAATTCATTTTTATATACTATTTTATAGGTAGCTCCTCCTAAAAGGCTTCCAAAAAATGGGCCGATGACGGGAATAGGTGCATATTTCCAGTCAGAACTTCCTTTTCCTTTTATAGGCATTAAAAAATGGGCAATTCTGGGGCCTAAATCCCTTGCCGGATTAATGGCATAGCCCGTGGTACCGCCTAAGCTAAATCCGATAAGCATAATGAGCCCGCCAACAACCAATGGGTTTAAACCTTCTGTAAAGGTATGGGTACCGATAAAAAGTAAGCTAAAGACCAATACCGCAGTAGCAATCATTTCACTTGTGAAATTATGAATATATGAGCGTATGGCAGGTACGGTACTAAAGACTGATAGTTTGGCAATTTTATCTTCGGTTTTTGACCAATGCGGTATGTAATAAATCCATACCAAAACCGCTCCTGCAAAAGCCCCTAATAATTGTGCCAGTATATAGCCCGGTACTTTTTCCCAAGGAAATTCGCCTACAAAGGCAAAGCCAACTGTTACTGCCGGATTTATATGTGCTCCGCTCAACGAGCCAAAAGCATAAATGGCAAATGTAACGGCGAGCCCCCAGCTAACCACAATAGTATTCCAACCGGCATTTTCAGCTTTTGATTTTTTTAAAAGTACTCCGGCCACAACACCACCACCAATTAAAATAAGGAAAAAAGTTCCTAAAAATTCGGCAAGATAAATTGACATAAAAACAGGCTTTATAGTTGACAACGCCAATTTATACAATTTATATGATAAAATTAAGCGTAAAAACGCATTATTTTTCTACATAAATTTCACTCTCGGGGTGAAATGCCAACCAAGCAAAAGCGAAATGGTTGCCATGGGGTTCAATTTGTAATTGTTTTCCTTTGAAAGGCCCTTCGTAGCAATACCCTGTTATATCCCATTTAGAATGGGTTTCATCATCAATAAATGCGCCTTTTTTTGCTTTAAAAACCAATGCTTTATTATTAATTACGGCATTAAAAACAGTAACTGTACCTACCTCTTTTGAGTTGGTAATATCATTTTTATCCAATATTGAAACCGTACCCGGTTTATAGAAAAGGACTACTTTTTTTGTGTTGAATGTATCATTGATAACGCCCTTTTTGGCCACACTTTTATAGGGATATATTTTATAATCTCCTCGATATTCAATATCGACAATCCGTTCCATTGCCGGAAGGCGTTTGTCTACTTTATCACTTTTAAAAAACTGTTGCAGCGGTGTTGTTTTGGTATCATAATTAGTATAAGGGTTGTGCCCGTACATTTTTTCAGCCTGAGCAAATCCGGTTTTCTTAGAAAGGATTTTTCCGTTAGGATACCGTGTGAAAAATTCTGATACTGAAATAATTAGCGAAGGTAAGATATCGAGTTGGGCGCTGTCATAAGTACCTACAATGGCCGTGCCCGTTAATTGTTGCCATAGTGTTTCTGTGGTTCGGTCTAGCATTACCATATCACTATTCCGCAACATCCCCGAAGGCTCAAATTCTAAGATTCTTTTCTTGCCTTGATACTTTAAAACACGATTAAATACAATGCCCGAATTGCACAAAGGACAATACGTTACCAATATTGGCACACTACTTAGGGTGTCATTTGCTATTTCGTGAATGGTTAATATGTTTAACGGATAGGCTTTTGCCAAACCGCCGATTTCTATAACGATGACAGGCTCTTTTGCAAAAAATTGTTGCAACCCTTCACTCCTGCCAACAAAAGTAGGATAGTCTAATGACTTGAATGAGCCTTTGGGCAATACAATTTGAATTTCAGAAAGATTGACAGAATGTTGTAAGGTATCTGTTTTCCAAGTAAAAGGTAGGTTTTTAGTGTTTTTAAATTGTGCGGAAGCAGTAATGATCATACTGCAAAATAAGATACTTATTACAAACCTTGAAGCCATACTATGGGTTTAGTATCTTTTGTCGAAGAAACCTTGTGATGCTTTCAGTAACTATAAAAATTTAAACCTAAGCGGTACTTTTGGGGAGAACTAGCGGAGTAATGAATCTAGGAGAGAAGGAGAGAAAGAAAAGAATATCGCTTTACTTAAATTTTCTCTCCTAGAGATTCATAACAATCTACTCCCTAAATTTGGTAATTTTCCTTTTTCATAGCAATTATATGAGCTGTCAAATAATTACATGAAGATGGTTAGCACATTGTTTTTGGTGTAGCAAATATATGTATAGTACTACTTTTTTACTTTCTGTAATCGGACAATTTATTGCGTTAGTTAGACATTTTAGGCTCATTCTATTTTTAATCGCTACATTTGAAATTATAGATATCTAAAAATTGACGATTTGGTTTTTCGTATGAAACTTCTTTTTAATGTAACATTCCTATTTTCTATTACTATTATTGCTCAGAACGAACCCCATTTGTCGAAAGAAGACTTAAAAGATAAGGTCATCTACAACGTTGACAGGGCTTTCGCATCACAAAACACCGATACTGCCCTTTATCACGCAAAAAAATCACTTTTCTATGCAAAAAAAATTGGCGAAGAACAGGCAATAATGATTAGTTATGATGCTTTTGCTTATGTCTATAAGATGAAGAATGATTTTAGCAATTGTGAAAAATATATCGATACATGCCTTCAATATGCCAATAAACTAAACGATTCTTATTATCAGTTTCTTTCTTATAATATGTACGGAATCATAAAATTTAGCGAAAAACAATATCAACTGTCAACAGAATATTACAATAAGGCACTAAAGTTAGCCCAAGCGGAAAAAGAACCCATAAGTATTTCACTAATCTATCAAAATATTGCTTTAAACTATTACCTTATGGGTGAATTTGAAATTGCAAAAACACTGATGTTCAAAGCAAAAGACGTTTATGATTCTGTAGAAGAATTTAAAGACCCCTTGCAGGAAGATTCTGATTATATTTATTTATACATGAAATTATCGTTGGTAGCCGACACTAAAGAAGAAGCGTTGAAATACGCTAATTTAGCGTTGCAACGAGCGGTTCAAAGCAGATTTAACAATTATATTTCATTAGCGCTTTTGTACAAAGGCAGGGTGTATTATAAACACGCGCAATACAATTCGGCCCTTCAGAATTTTAAGAAAGCATTATCATACAACAAAAAAGCCAGTGTAAAATCTTCAGACGCTTATATAGAAGTAATCAATACCTTATCTAAATTGCAAAGGCATAAGGAAGCCAAAAAGTATTTAGATACCCTGCTGGCAAATTTTTCTGAAAAAGATATCAGGCCCATATATATTGATAAGTACAAATTGATAGCTCAAGTTTATAAAAATTATGGCGATTTAGACAAGGCATTACAATATACCGAGAAAAGAATGTTCATTACAGATTCACTGTTAAAACACAACAATTACAGCCTGTTTGCCGAATATGGAAAGAAATTTGAAACCAAAGAAAAAGAAAAAGAAATTATCAAACAGCAATTGGTTATTGAAAAACAAGCCAATGAAAAAAAAGTCATTATTCTTTACGGAGGCGTGGCGGCATTCCTTGCACTACTATTGATACAATGGCGGTTTAACTCGCAAAAAATCAGAAAAAAGGATGTAGAAAATGCTTTTGAAAAAGAGCGTGATTTTAATCAAATGCGGACTACTTTTTTAGAAAATATATCACACGAAATAAGAACACCGCTTACGCTGATTAACGGATATCTCAACTTGATAGATGAAGAAACAAAAGACAATCCGAAGGTAAAAGAATACATCGACAATGCGCTCGTAAATAGTAAAAAAGTAATATTTGATGCCGATGAAATATTGAATTTACTGAAATTTGAAGACCTTAAAATGTCTAAAAATATTGTCTCTGTACCATTAAATGATTGTTTAAAACAATTGTTGCTGTCTTTTGAAATCATTGCCAATGCCCGGAATATCAAATTGGTTTACAGCTCTACTATTCCCAATGACTATATTGTAAAAACTGATGCCGATAAAGTTGAAAAAATATTGTCGAACCTCATTTCAAATGCCATTAAATTTTCTGATAGTAATTCTAAAGTTATGGTAGAGGCAACGGTTAATGAGCATCAATTAATAGTGAAAGTAATAGATTTCGGAATGGGAATTGATGCCGAAGACCAAGAGCGTATTTTTTCGCGTTTTTATCAATCGAAAAATAACAAAGCGATAGGAGGCATTGGTATCGGACTTTTATTGGCCAAAGATTTTGCACAGTTTTTAGGGGGAAATATTACGGTAAAAAGTAAAGTTAACCAAGGCAGTACTTTTACATTTACGATGCCTCTTTCTACAAACGGAGTACTTGCCCAAAGTAACGAAGTTATTTCAACTAAAAATAAAGACAATCTATTACATACCGAAAAAGAAGCTATTGACACCGCAGTTACCAATGCTAACAAACCCTCAATATTGATAGTAGAAGATAATATTGAAATGAGTAATTACCTAAAAAGAATATTGAGCCCTTTTTATAATTGTAGTTTTGCCTTTAACGGATTAGAAGGCATTGAATTGGCAAAAAAACAATCTTTTGATTTGATAGCTTCAGACATTATGATGCCCAAAATTGATGGTTATGAGTTTAGAAAATTGCTAAAATCGCTACCCGAATATACTACGGTTCCGTTTATTTTAATTACTGCCAAATCGCTTTCTGAAGATAAAACAAAAGGATTTTCAATAGGTATTGACGATTATATTACCAAACCTTTTAATAAAGAAGAGTTGATTATTAGGATTAATAACCTTTTAAAAAACAATACCAATTTAAAACTATCTATTGCCACACCCGATAACGTTTCTGAAAACAATACCGACACCCACGTTGAAAAATTATTAAAAGAGATTGAAAAAGTAGTCTTAGACAACCTTTCCAATGAAAATTTTAAAGTTGAAGATCTTGCCGCACAAATGAATTATAGCCAACGGCAATTATCTAGGATTTTAAATAGGCATACCGGGCTTTCAACTGTGCGATTTATTCAAGAAATCAAACTAAGGGAGGCTTACAAACTCATTGAAAATAAAAAATTTAAAACCATTAGTGAGGTACAATATGCTGTCGGGATTACAAGCTCGTCTTATTTTAGTGAAAAATTTAAGAGTAGGTTTGGTATCAACCCGAGTGAATTGATGCGCAAATAGTTCAACTCAATTATTTTTTTTAAGCTTCAATCCTTACGCGTGTTCCGCTAAAATCGGCATTGCCCGTCAGGGTATCCAAGCGCATCGGATTGGTAAGGTCATTCAAACTCACTCCCGCATGTTGCTGAGCGATAGAAATACCCATACCTTTTCTATGATGCCCCCATCCGTGGGGAATACTCACCACGCCTTGCATGATGGCATCGGTAATTTCAATAGGCAACCGTACCTGCCCTACCTCAGAAGTTACGGTAACTACCTGTTTGTTTGTAAAGCCAAGTTTAGTTGCATCTTCTGAATGTATCAATAAGGTACAGCGTTCTTTGCCTTTTACCAATCGTTTGCTATTGTGCATCCATGAATTGTTAGATCGTAAATGCCTTCTGCCAATCAATGCAAAAGGATAGTTTTCAGGTGTTTTTTGTAATTGCAATTTTGCATTTAAGCGTTCTAAATCTTTAATAAACAACTCATGTGCCAATTCAATGTTTTTATCGCTCGTAAATAACCGTTCGGGCAATTGGGGTTTGAGTGAGCCGAAATCAATACCATGTGGGTGATTTTTCAATTCGGCAACTGATAATTTCGGGTTTTTATATACACTAAACTGTAACATATAGTTGAGTGTTTGCTCCAAATCCATCGGATTTTCCTGTCCGCTTAACCGGGAAGTTAGTTCTTTTAATATTTCCCAATCATGGCGTTGTTCTTCGGTTTTTTCAAATAAGGCTTCCGAATATTTGGCGGTATTTTTGATAGCAAATTGGTGAAAAACCAAATCGTATAACGGTGTTTCTAAGCCGGTGGTAGTGGGTAAAATAATATCGGCATACTTGGTGGTTTCATTGAGGTAAATATCAATGGCCACCATAAATTCTAAAGAGTCGAGTGCTTTTTCAAGCCGTTTGCCATCGGGTGTTGACAACACAGGGTTTCCTGCAATGGTTATCATCGCCTTGATTTGATTTTCGCCCGGCGTTACAATTTCATCCGCTAAGGTAGCTACCGGAAATTCTCCGGTAAATTCCGGCAAGTGGCGTACCCTACTTTGCCGCCTGTTAAAACTACCGGTTTTGCCTGTCATTTTAGACATGCCTACAATATCAATAGCCGGCAATGTAAAAAGGGCACCGCCTTCGGTATCTAAATTACCCGTAATACAGTTTAACACATTTACCAACCATTGGCATAAACTCCCAAACTCTTGCGTTGAGAGCCCTAACCTGCCATAACAAACCGCTGTTTTTGAAGTAGCGAACTGCCGTGCCAGTTGAACAATGGCATCGGTAGTGATGCCTGTAATTTCAGTTATTTTTTCGGGCGGGTATTCTTTTGCTAGTGCTTTTATCTTTTCCCAACCTTTCAAGTGGCTTTCTAAATGGCCTTTTGAAGTCAAGTTTTCTTTAAAAATAACGTGTATAAGGGCTAATAATAAAAACGCATCGGTACCGGGATGTATGTAATAATGTTGGTTGGCAATTTTTGAAGTTTCTGTAAACCGAGGGTCTACTACCACAACTTGCCCTCCACGTTTTTTTATGGCTTTCAAACGGTTTGAAAAATCAGGAGCTGTCATAATGCTCCCATTAGAAACAGCAGGATTTCCCCCCATTATAAGCATAAAATCGGTACGGTCTATATCAGGAATAGGGAATAGCATATAATGCCCAAACATCATTAAGGCAGCAAAATGATGCGGTAATTGGTCAACAGAAGTAGCGGTATATTTCTGATTGGAACCCAAGCTCTGCATAAAAGGAGCACCGAAAAGCATCAATCCGATATTGTGTACTGTAGGGTTGCCACGATAAGAACCCACTGCATTTTTGCCGTATTTTTTTTGAATGGCTATTATTTTCTCTGCCACTTCGTCAAAGGCTTCTTGCCACGAAATTTTTTGC
The DNA here is from genome assembly GCA_011330545.1 of Flavobacteriia bacterium. Classification (GTDB taxonomy): domain Bacteria; phylum Bacteroidota; class Bacteroidia; order Flavobacteriales; family Flavobacteriaceae; genus Aureibaculum. The sequence continues at coordinate 1,680 of DRQI01000172.1, read as the reverse complement.
CATCCGTTGGGAGTTTTTTTGAGAGGGGTTTTCAACCGGTCTTTATCGTGATATAAATCTTCTAATGCGGTAGCTTTGGGGCAAATATGGCCTCTGCTTAAAGAATCTTTTTTATCGCCTTTAATAGACAATATGGTGGTGCCGGTATATTTTATTTCTAAACCACACATTGCTTCACAAAGGTTGCAAGTGCGGAAATGTGTTTGTACATTTTTCATTACTCGGCAGTTTGGCAAGCGATGAGTCCGCCATATTCTAACGCAACGACCCTATCTTTTGCTACTTTTTGATATTCAGCATCTGTAACCATTCCTAAAAAATGATCTACCGAAGGATATTCTACTAAAAATAGTATATCAGGTTGATTTTTAGAATCGCCAATAACCGTAGTAGCAACCCCGCCTTTCCAAATTAATTTAGCGTTGGCTTTAGCCACAAAGGGCTGTACATTTTTAAAATAGCGGGCATAGGCTTCTTGCCCGGTTTCGTCGCCATTACCAGTACGCGCTTTAAATTTGAGAATATTTACCATCACTACCGGTGTATTTTTAGGATAGGCCATTAATTCAGCCAATTGTTCTTGTGACGGGTGTACTTGAGTTAGATGCATGGAATAAAAATTAATATGAATATTTTTAGTGGAAGATATGAATTATTCCTTACATTTTAAGAATGAACCCACTAAAAACGGTTGTGGCAACATGGTATTAATCTTCTATATCTTTACGATTTTTCATTATGTAATAGACAATATAGGCGATGGCTACAATGATTACAAAAGGCAATAAACTACCGATAACCACTCCTATTCCATAGCGGCCATCCGGGGCATTCTTAATTTTTTCGTTGATATCTTCAACTTGAAGAAATAATAAGAGTGAAATCAGGTTCATTTTTTAAATTTTTGCAGTGCTTTTTTTGTAGCTTCCGAGAGTACCAATTGGCCACTTATAGCGGCTCTTTCTACTAGCAGTTTATCCCAATGTTCAGTACCTTGCCAAAGTATTTTTTTTAGTTCTATTAAGGCTTTAGGATTATAATCTGCCAATTTTTTAGCTAAGATGGCCACATATTCATCCATTTCTCTAGTAGTTTCAAAAACTGTAGAAAACAGGCCTTTGTCTTTTGCCCAATAGGCAGTATGCCAATGGGTAGCATCTATTGTTAATTGGCCAAAAGCGGCAATGCCCATTTTACGTGTTACCGCGGGCGCTATCACAAAAGGCCCAATACCAATGGTTAGCTCTGAGAGTTTAATATCGGCATTTTCTGTTGCAAAGCAATAATCGGTGGCTGCAATAATGCCAACCCCGCCGCCCACAGCCTTGCCCTGAACCCTGCCAATAATTAGTTTAGGGCATGTACGCATGGTATTGATTAGATTGGCAAAACCTAAAAAAAACTGTTTTCCTTCTTCTACATTTGAAATAGCCAACAATTCGTCAAACGAAGCACCTGCACAAAATGTTTTTTCACCTTCGCTTTGTAAAATAATAACATTGATGGTATCATCAGAACCTACCCGATTGATGTTTTCTATTAATCTATTGAGTAATAATGTTGGCAAAGAATTACTTGCCGGATGATAAAATGTTATCGTGGCAATATTCTTTCTGATACTGGTTAATACGGTTCCGTTGCTCATTGTAGTTGTTCTTCGGGTACAGCGCTATTGGCGGT
>DRQI01000171.1 GCA_011330545.1 Flavobacteriia bacterium | reverse complement strand
TGGCAATGGCATATAAAAGGGCGTCTTTTAATTCTCCCTCTTCCCATGTCAATGCGGTATCAATCATTATTTGAATATTATTGCCATAAAACTTATACTTTGATGCAGATTTAGGATAAGGCAATGCCTCGGGTTTTGCCGTCAGTTCTGCTTTTGAAGGCTGCGGGTATGGCGAATCGGCATCTAACTTAAAATCAGACATGATAAATAACTGATCCCATAATTTGTGTTTGAAATCGGGAACATCTCGTAAATGCGGTTGTAAGTTACCCATTACATCAACAATGGCATGTGCCATTTTATTGCGTTCTTCTTTGCTTTCTAATTGCACACAGTGATTTACTAATTTCTGTAAATGCCTGCCATATTCGGGTATTATCAAATGTTCTCTTTCTGAATTGTATTCTAAATCATACTCCATATACTTATTTTTAATTGTAATTACGGCAAAGTAACAACTATATTTATGTAAAACATAATCGTTTAGCCTAAAATTTTAAGTTTTGCGAATTGTAATAATAATTTTTTTGTCCCTACCGAATTAAATTTTATCTCAGCTTTTTTGTTGGAGCCTGCCCCTTCTAATTTGATAACTTCTCCTTTGCCGAATTTAGCATGTTCTACCAAATTGCCGATAACGATGTTACTGTCGAATAAATTTGTGTTGACAGCGGTTACTTTTTTTAAATTTTTCGGAGTACTAATTTGAATTGTTTTTGGTTTTTCTTTGGCTTTGTAAGTTCTTTTAGCCGTTGGTTTTTTAAACCTGATTTTATCTTGTGGTACACTTCCAAAAATATCTGAATTGACAAATTTGTTTAACTGCGGGGTTATTTTAGGAGCTAAATACTCTAAAAAATTACTGTCTATTTCTTCTAAAAACCTACTTGGCTCACAGTCTATTAATTTTCCCCAGCGGTACCTTGAATGTGCATAACTGAGATAGGCTTGTTTTTCAGCCCGGGTAAGTGCTACGTAAAACAGCCTGCGTTCTTCTTCTAATTCGCTCCGGGTACTCATGCTCATTGCTGAGGGAAACAGGTTTTCTTCCAATCCGACAATATAGACATATTGAAATTCTAATCCCTTGGCCAAGTGTATGGTCATTAAAGAAACACTGTCTTTATCTTTACTTTTTTCATTATCTAAATCAGTAGCCAACGCAACATCTTCTAAAAAAAAGGCTAGTGAGGCATCTTCTTCTTTAATCTTTTGCTCATCGATAAAATCTTTGATTCCATTGAGAAGTTCTTGTACGTTTTCTACCCTGCTAATGGCTTCAGGAGCGGTATCTTTTTCTAACTCTCTGATGACACCGATTTTTTTAATGACATGCTCTGCTACTTCAAAAGCATTTTTGGTTTGGGCTTCTATTTGAAAACTTTTAATCATCGTTACAAAATCGTGCAACTTCATTTTGGTACCGGCATTGATTTTTAAATCGATCTTATCGATATTTTCCAATACTTCAAAAATAGATTTTTTATAGTGATTGGCCGCTACTGTTAATTTATCAACGGTGGTTTGCCCAATGCCCCTTGCCGGATAATTAATTACTCGTTTTAAGGCCTCTTCGTCATTAGGGTTGACCAATAACCTCAAATAAGACAAAACGTCTTTAATTTCTTTACGTTGGTAAAAAGACAAACCTCCATAAATTCGATAGCGAATATCTTTTTTACGCAAGGCATCTTCTATCGCCCGTGATTGGGCATTGGTTCTATAGAGCACTGCAAAATCATTATTTTTTAGTTGCAGGTTCATTTTATTATCAAAAATAGAATTCGCTACAAAGCGCCCTTCTTCACCATCTGATAGGGTACGCATAACTTTTACCTTTTCACCACTAGTATTGGCTGTCCAGATTTCTTTTTCGAGTTTGGTCTTATTTTTTTCGATAACACTGTTAGCGGCTTGTACGATATTGCCGGTAGAGCGATAGTTTTGTTCTAGCTTAAAGGTTTTTACTTCTTCATAATCGCGCTGAAAATTTAAAATATTCTGGATGTTAGCACCACGAAACGCATAGATACTTTGCGAATCGTCGCCTACGACACAAATATTTTGAAACCTATCTGCCAATGCCCTTACAATAAGGTATTGCGAATGGTTGGTGTCTTGGTACTCATCTACTAAAATATAGCGAAAACGGTCTTGGTATTTTGCTAAAACTTCCGGAAAACGTGTTAATAATTCGTTTGTCCTTAACAACAAGTCATCAAAATCCATGGCGCCTGCCTTAAAACACCGCTCTACATATTGACGGTATATCTCTCCCATCTTAGGCCGGCTGGCCATTTTATCTGCTTCTATTAAATCTGAATCGTTATAATAGGCTTTTACGGTAATCAGGCTATTTTTAAAAGATGAAATACGCCCTAATACTTGTTTGGGTTTATACCTGTCTTTATCCAATTGCATCTCTTTGATAATTGATGTCAACAAGCGTACAGAATCTTGTGTATCGTAAATGGTAAAATTTGAAGGATATCCTAGCTTCACTGCTTCAGCACGTAAAATCCTGGCAAAAACCGAATGAAAGGTGCCCATCCATAAATTTTTGGCTTCGCTTTCACCTACAATTTGGGCTATCCGTTTTTTCATTTCACGGGCGGCTTTATTGGTAAAAGTCAATGCCAAAATGCTAAAAGCGTCTACATTTTGGTTCATTAAATGGGCTATTCTGTAGGTCAACACCCTTGTTTTACCTGAACCGGCTCCGGCAATGATAAGCATGGGGCCGTCTTTGTGTAATACGGCTTGTCGTTGTACTTCATTTAATTGGTCAAGGTAATTATTCACGTATCGGTTTTTAAGAATTCCAAAAATACAACCCTTGGCGTACTCTAACAATAAAAGTTGTATGATTTTTTTCACAAAAAAAGTTTGAGCGGTTTGGATATCCGAACCGCTCAAACTAACAAAGAATACTATTGCCCTATGAATAGGTTTTAATGATTTGTTAAATAAAACTATTTACCGAATATATAGTTTACTGTAAGCTGAACCATAGAGGTTTCCATTTTATAGGAAACTGATGAACCGGGAACAACACCTAATGGGTTTGTAGTGGCATTCCAGGGCCCTTCGGGGAATCCGTCGCCATTGGCATCAATATCGGGCCTTGGGTTCAATAGGCTTCCTTTTGACCCCCTGCCCCTGAATCCATGATGGTATACGGCATTAATTTCAAATTTATCATTTACTTGATATCCAAAACCTATTTGGCCTGCATCCCTAATTACGGCTGTAGCCGGAATTGAAAAGAATGCCAACTCATCGGTAATTGGATTTGAGCTATAGGTATACCCGATTCTCACAGGGAATTTTTCTGTTACTTTGTATTGCAAGCCTGCAGAAACTATGGTCATATTTTTCCAACCAAAACCATTAACGGCACCTGTTGGAAATCCTGCAAAAGGCCCGCTGTTTGCAATTTGCCAGCCGCTTTTTTCAAATCCTTCGGTATTTTCATAATCTACATACCTGAAATCAAGGGCAAAGTCAATTTTTTTACCTGACAATCCCATACCTACCGACCAAATTGCGGGATAATTCATTTTAAAATCTACATCCGGGGCATCTGACCCGTCTAAGTATTTATTTTTGAATCCGAAATCACTAAAATATTGTTTTGTTTTATAGGAGGCTCCTAATTTCAATACCTTGCCTGAATCATAAAATACCCCTATTTGCCCGCCAAAACCAATTGCTGATGCTTTATCGGTTTTAGGATAACCCAATGTTTGGCTAGGTGCTGATAAGGGGCTTGGCTCTAATTGTAAAGTAGCATAATTTACGGTGGGCTGTATCCCTATAGAAACTTTGTCTGACAGTTCATAAGCATAGGCAAAACCTACTTGTAACAAAATATAATCTGATTCTACCCTGCCGAATCCTCCGGCAAATTGTGGAAAATTAATTGGGTTGAGTGGGTTATTAGGGTTAAAATTGGGGTTTGGGTTCCCTTGCAGGTCACCGGGATAATTTGTATTTTCAGGAAATGTAACTCCAAAACCACTAATACCGAAAGCTGAAACCCCGAATGTATGTTTACTGCCTTCTTTTCCCCAAACCATTGCTATGGCGGGCATAATTGAGGTTCCCCGGTCATCTTCTGTAGAACCGCTTAATGTACCCAGTGGCGTACCGGTAGGTACTGATGAAAACAATTCGGGGGAAGAGAAAAATGCGCCGGCACTTAGGGTTCCAATCTTATTATTAAAAACTGAAATTGCAGCAGGGTTCCAGTGTAGAGCCCCTGAAATGTCTAAAGGTTGTGCCGTAGCAGCTCCTCCCATTGACATGTTAACAGCTCCTACGCCTTGCATAATGTGGCCTGCTTGTGAAAAAGCAACTGTCGTAATAAATAAAATACAGAAATTTAAAATAATTTTTTTCATGGTTGTGTGTGATTTTATGTAACATTTGATACATTCAAATCTAACGATTGTCATCACATCTCAATGTATCAAATGTTACATAGGTTATGATTCTAAGACTAAGCTAAATTAAAAATAGCTTCAGCTACAAATGATGATATTTATCATTTATATAAAATAAATTGTGAAAAAAACGGTTTAATAATGCGTTATATATAATGAACTCAATCAGAAGTGATGATGATTAAATAATGAAAAAAAATATTATTCACCAATTTGAATATTTAGGGCTTTACACTGCTTATTTTAGGCGTTTTTAGGATGCTAAAAAATAAAATATATTAGAAAGTGTTTTGTTTTAACTATTTTTGAAACCTCTAAATTGTCTTTTAATGGATACAACAAAAATTCTAGAATTGTTAAGTTATACTTTTCCTGCTATTGTTACGGGTGTGATAGCCCTTTATTTTTTTAAGTTACATACAAAAAATGAAAATAACCGGCGTAATTTTTTACTGCGTAAAGAAAAACAAAGTATCGCTTTGCCATTGCGGTTACAGGCCTATGAGCGAATGGCATTATTTTTAGAACGTATTTCACCGGCTAGCTTATTGGTGAGGGTTCCGCCAACCGGCACAGATAAACCCGCCTATTTTAAGAAACTGTTGACTTCGGTAGAAAAAGAATTTGAACACAATTTAGCACAGCAAATTTATATTACAGAACAATGTTGGAATGTGATTAAAACGGCTAAAAACAACACTATAAATATTATTAGGGATACCATGTTAGAAGGTGAATTAAAAGATGCACGGGCAATGCGGGAGGCCATTATACAAAGAATGGTTGAAAATGAACCGCCTTCAAATACAGCCTTAGCATTTATTAAAAATGAGGTTCATAAAATATTTTAAGCATGCATAAGAAGGCACTCTTATTTTTTTTATTGGTTTTGTTGACCATTTCTGTGGGAATTGCGCAACGGGAAAAACCGGATACTATCAAAACAGATGATGGCAATCTCATTATCCAGCCCATTTTACACAGTGCCTTAGTGTTGCAATGGAATGATGAAGTTATTTATGTAGACCCTTATGGGGGCGCCGGGGCTTATAAAGGTATTGCCGCCCCTACCCTTATTTTAATTACCGATATTCACAGCGACCATACGAATTTAGAAACCTTAAAAGAATTAGATACTAAGAATGCTACTTTTGTGGTGCCTCCGGCTGTTGCCAAACTTCTTAAAAAAGAGTATGAAAAACAATTAGTTGTCATTAAAAACAAAGGTATCTCAGCTTTAGGCTCTGTTCTTATCAATGCTATTCCTATGTATAATTTACCTGAAGATAATTCTTCAAAGCACCCTCGGGGGCGAGGAAACGGATATGTTTTAAAACTCGGAGGAAAATCTATATATATCAGTGGCGATACCGAAGACATTCCCGAAATGCGAAACTTACATCGGATTGACATCGCTTTTGTATGTATGAATTTACCGTATACCATGGATATCCACCAAGCGGCAGATGCCGTATTGGCTTTTAAGCCTAAGATTGTCTATCCGTTTCATTATCGTGGAAAACCCGATATGAGTGATATTGCTGCTTTTAAAAAGCTGGTGAATGCCAAAAATAAAAAAATTGATGTACGGCTACGGAATTGGTACCCATAGGCTCAAAGAATAAATAGCCATTGGCAAATAGCAAATACATCTCAACATACAAACTTGTTACGTTGAAAATTCACAATATCTATTCGTATCAAGACAATTTCATTCTTTTGCCATAAATTTGATAGAGATTTCTTCTTCTTTGAAATGACAGAGTGTTTAACTACAGGTTGTTATACTCTAATTATATCAAGCTCTTGCTATTTTATACGTCAGAATTTATCATGTATTTTTCGAAATTTTAAGGTATTCCCTTAGTTGAACAAATGACGGCCTATAAGCTGCACTATCATTTGATAATAAAACGAAGTTTAGAGTAGTTGCCCGATTCCGAAAAGAATAGCAAATAAAAAGGTACTCAAAGCCAACTTTTTTAATTCGGGGTCTAAGTCTTTTGCCTCTTTATTTTTATAAACCACAGATAAGT
>DRQI01000170.1 GCA_011330545.1 Flavobacteriia bacterium | reverse complement strand
GGGTGTGGTATTTTTTGATAAAACTCACCAACTCATTCTGTTTAATCAGTGGTTTTCCTCTGTATCCGTCAGGAATATGCAAGCCGTTTTTGGTAAGATTAGAAACCATATAAGGTTCTTCTAAATACATAGACCCGGTATAAGGCGAGCCGTCATACCAGTGTTTGACACCTAAAATGGCATAAAAGTCATTTTCTTTTTTTGCTTTGGGCAGCAAAAAGGTTTTGTCAAAACGGATATATAAAAAATGCCTCGGGTATTGGCTTCGTTTTGGAAGCATTCCGAAAGTTGCCAATAGCTGATTGACAAACGAAGGTTTATCGGTTGACAGGTGTTCGTATAAGCGCAATGGTTTGGCATCATTGATAGTAATTCCGGCCGATACTATGGTGGTATTTCCGTTGTAAGCATAATTTTTTAATACCTCAGTAGTTGAATTGATTAGGATGCTAGAGGTAATCACTTCTTTTTTCATCTGCTCTAAAATGGGCAGAAAGGCTTTTTGCTCGGCAATCAATCCTGTTAAATTCCCAAGGCTGTCTTTTTCGTAAAAACTCGATTTTGAAGGATTGGGGGTATCGTTGGTAATTGCCGCTTTTTCAAACGTTTTTGAATTTACCCAATAGGTATGTAAACTCTGTGAGATTAATATCAACGGGTTTTCGGGGGCAATTTGGTCTAAAAAGGCAATATTAGGCGATTGCAACCCTTTGACCAATATGGGGTCAATGCCTCTACAGACTATCCATTCTCCCGGTTTTTTATTGTTTACAGCCCTGCGCAATTCATTCCATACTTCATCGGCGGTGGCATGTGTAAATCCTGATAAATCAACCATATTCTCTAAGAAAGCAGACAAGGCTACATGGGTATGCGGGTCTATAAATCCGGGCAACACGGTAGCTCCTTGTAAATCTACTTTCTTTTGATGTGGGTACAAGGCCAAAACCTCTTCATTTGAACCAATGGCTTTGATGATACCGTTTTCAACAAACATCGCCTCGGCAAAAGGCATTTTTTCTTCTAAAGTTATGATTGTACCGTTACTGTAAACGGTAGGTACTGCTTTTGTAAAATCTTTCCGGATATAGATATAGGCAGCAGTTAGTACGGCTAAAATTAATAGGAATAGAAGGTATTTTCGTTTCATTCTTTTAGGCATTAACGGGTTGTAAAAGGTATTTTTTATAGGCTTCGGGAATCGTTTCTTCATTCAAGAAACACCCTTCTTCGAGATAGGGATAGATTTCACTGTATTTTGCTACTTTGTGCATCCCTATCCTCCTATTGATATGTTTTCGGGTAATGTCTTTCGGATGGTGTAATCCGGCAGCAGCCACCAATTCTAAAAAGCTATGGATAGTCTCTTCGTGATAATTGGCAACGCGTACGGCTTTATCGTCTACTACCAAACCTTTCATCAGCGATTTGTTTTGTGTGGCCACTCCAACGGGGCAAGTATTTACATTGCACTGCAATGCCTGAATACAGCCTGTTGCCAACATCATCGCCCGGGCACTATTACACAGGTCGGCACCTAGGGCAATGACTCGAGCCATGTGATAGCCTGAGATTATTTTACCCGAAGCAATGAGTTTAATTTCTTTTTTTAAGCCAAAGCCTACTAGGGTATCGTGAACAAAAACCAACCCTTCGCGCAGGGGCATTCCGATAGAATTTGAAAATTCTACCGGCGCGGCACCGGTACCGCCTTCACCACCGTCAACGGTAATAAAATCGGGTTTGATGCCGGTTGAAAGCATTGCTTTACAGATATCTATAAATTCTTGTTTTTTACCGATACAGAGTTTAAACCCTACCGGTTTTCCTCCTGAGAGTTCTCTCAATTTTTTAATAAAACCCATAAATTCAACAGGATTGCTAAAAGCCGAATGTGACGGCGGCGAAAGCACATCGGTATGGGGTTGTACGTGGCGTATTTTTGCTATTTCTTCGGTATTTTTTATGGCCGGTAAAATGCCGCCATGCCCCGGCTTGGCGCCTTGCGAAATTTTTATTTCTATCATTTTTACTTGGGGTTTGACAGCTCCTTTTTGAAAGGTTTCGGCATTAAAATTTCCGTGTTCATCCCTACAGCCAAAATAGCCGGTACCTATCTGCCAAACCAAATCGCCTCCGTGTTTTAAGTGGTAAGGACTCAGTCCGCCTTCACCGGTATTATGCGCAAAATTTCCCATTTTGGCACCTTTATTCATAGCCATCACGGCATTTTTACTCAATGAACCAAAACTCATCGCCGAAATATTTAACAAACTGGCCTCGTAAGGTTGTTTGCAATCGGCACCTCCAACGGTTACCCTCGGAAAATCGTGAATTTCTTTGTTGATGGCATACATTGAATGGTCCATCCACTCATATCCTGATCGGTAGACATTCATTTGCGTACCAAAAGGCGCGGTATCATTTTCTTTTTTTGAACGTTGATAAATCATAGAGCGAAATATCCTATTCAACGGCCTCCCTTCTGTATCGGTTTCTACAAAATATTGCATAATCTCTGGCCGGATAGATTCTAATACATATCGAAACCTGCCTATGACCGGAAAATTTCGCCGAATGGCATGTTTTGATTGGAGCATATCAAAAATCCCCATAAGGATTAACGGGCCAAAGAGGATAAAGCCCCACAATACAGGTGGCCAAAATTTAGCAATAACAACGAGTAAAAGGATTATTGAAACGGATAACAGTATAAATTTTTCTCTAACTTTCATTTATCTGAGCTTTATAGGTTATAAAAATTTTAGATAATAATTCATCTTTACAGGCATTTTAAAGGTGCTGCTATTACAAATATTGCACAAAAAATCCTTGTGTTTCCAGCATACAAAAACATCAAAAAAGTGAATTTTAGGTTTCGGTTGAGATTTGTAGTAACTATAATAAATTAAAAAATTTAAGTCAAGAATTCTATAAAAGTTTAAATTTACCAAAATTTATGAGAAATGGGAATTATTAAAATTAAAAATATCCATTTGTATGCATATCACGGTTGTTTGGATGAGGAAGGAAAAATAGGTTCTGAATATAGGGTCGATTTAAAAGTATGGGCAGATTTGTCAGCCTCGGCACAATCAGATTTATTAAAAGATACGGTAGATTATGTGCATCTGAATAAAATAATAAAAGAAGAAATGGCCATTCGTACCAAGTTATTAGAAACGGTTGCCGATAAAATTTTGACGCGGATTTTAAATGAAATTCCCATTGTTAAAAAGGTTATGGTTGAAGTTTCAAAAGTGAATCCGCCCATTGGCGGAAATGTAGCAATGGTTACTATTAATATGAGTAAAAAAAGATAATTACTAACACAAACGATACCCATGTACACCTCGTTAACCGTAATTGTTCCGGTTTATAATGAAGAAGATAATTTAGAACGCGTTGAAACCGAAATGGCTAAATTTATAAATACCGCTCCTATAAAAGCAACTGTATTATTTGTAAATGATGGCTCGACCGACAATAGCCAACAACTCATTGAAAAAATTTGTGCGAAAAATCAGAATTTTTCGTTTATTTCCTTTACAAAAAACAGGGGATTGAGTGCGGCCATAAAAGCAGGTTTTGACGTGGTAGAAAGTGATTTGGTGGGTTATATTGATTCTGACTTACAAACCACTCCCGAAGATTTTAACGTACTTTTAGAACATATCGGCGAATATGATTTAGTAACCGGTGTACGTGCTAATAGAAAAGATTCGTTTGTTAAAAATATGTCGTCTACTATTGCCAATGGCATCCGGCGGGCTTTTACCCATGATGGCATGGATGACACAGGCTGCCCTTTAAAAATAATCAAAACCGATTATGCCAAAAAAATACCCATGTTTAAAGGCTTACACCGTTTTTTACCGGCTATGATTTTATTGCAAAACGGAAAAATAAAACAAGTGCCTGTTCAGCACTTTCCACGTGTGGCAGGGGAAGCCAAATATCATTTGTGGAATCGGCTCATCGGCCCCTTGATAGATTGTTTTGCATACTTGTGGATGAAAAAAAAATACATTAACTATGAAATTGGCAAAAAAGGATAATGAGTGATTGGATAATTTATAGCATAGGTTTTTTTGCCCAAATTTTATTTTCTGCGCGTTTATTAATTCAGTGGATTCAATCTGAAAAAGTAAAAAAAGTGCTAACCCCAATTTTATTTTGGCAATTGAGTTTAATTGCTTCTTTCTTACTATTTGTTTATGGATGGTTGCGGAATGATTTTGCCATTATGTTAGGCCAAGTATTAACCTATTTTATATACATACGCAACTTACAATTACAGGGTTCTTGGCAGAAATTGCATAAATTTTTACGCATTTTTCTATTTGTTTTCCCCGCATTGATTGTAGTGTATTCTTTTAATAACAATCAATTCGACGTTGCACTTCTTTTTCGCAATGAAAATATCCCATTTTGGTTATTGTTATTAGGAAGCATCGCCCAACTTATTTTTACATTACGGTTTATTTATCAGTGGATTTATTCTGAAAAACAAAAAGAATCGGTACTCCCGTTAGGGTTTTGGGCCTTGAGTTTAACAGGTTCGTTGTTAATTTTAATATATGCTGTACTGAGAAAAGACCCGGTTCTCTTTACCGGCCATATTTTCGGAAGTATTGTCTATACCCGAAATATCTTTTTATCAAAAAATACAGCTTCATGAATGCTGTCAATAAAAAATATATCCTTATCATTTTAGCCGTTTGCGGAGCCATTTTCTTTTCGCATTTAGAAACAATTTATGTAAATATTATGGAAGCGCGTAATTTTATTACTGCGCGTGAAATGTTGCAATATGGCCATTGGCTTCACACCACCATGAATTTAGAGCCCCGCTATGAAAAACCTCCATTACCCACATGGCTTACAGCTATATCGGCAGCTGTTTTCGGAATGAAAAGCCTTTTCGGATTGCGGTTGCCTGCGGCTTTATCGGCTACTTTTTTAATTGGCACCTCTTATTTCTTATCTGATAAAATCCTTAACAATAAAAAACAAGCCCTGATAAATGCCCTTATTTTAGCTACTTCATTTTATATTATTTTTTCAGGGAGAAACGGCCAATGGGATATTTTTGCCCATGCTTTTATGATGTTGGCTATTTATACATTTTTTATCGTTTTTACATCAGAAGAAAAACGGTGGAAAGATTGGTTGCTTATCGGGTTATTTTTAGGATTTTCTTTTATGAGCAAAGGGCCCGTTTCATTTTTTGCTTTGTTATTGCCCTTTTTAATCGCCTACGGAATTGTATACAAATACAACGGTTTTCGTAAAAAATGGACACCGCTGCTAACGTCATTAATACTCTTTGCCATTGTTGGCTTATCGTGGGGCATTTATATTTATTTTACCGATAGCCATGCTGCCGAAACCATTGCCGATAAAGAAACACTGGCATGGTCTAACAGAAATATAAGGCCGTGGTATTACTATTGGAGCTTTTTTACGCAATCGGGCTTATGGACATTCTTTTCGTTTATTGCCTTGCTTTACCCTTTTATGATAAAACGGGTTGCCGACAAAAAAGCCTATCGGTTTACTTTTTTATGGACTGTCATCACTGTGGTTTTACTATCACTGATTCCTGAAAAGAAATCGAGATATTTATTGCCCGTATTAATCCCAATGGCACTCAATACCGGATTTTATATCCATTATCTCATCCAAAAAGGAAAACTTATACAAAAAACAGATATTTACATTGCTACTTTCGGTTTTGGATTGATTGGGTTGATTTGCGTTGGATTTCCATTTGCCGGATATTTTTTCTTAAAAAATTCCTTAGATGGGTTTTGGCTGCCTTATATAGTAACGTCGGCTGTTTTATTCAGTATAGGCATTATCCTATTTCAAAACCTCATACACAAAAATTTCGAACGGGTTTTTTATGCCACTATTGCCATGATGTGTGCCATACTTCTTTTTGGGTTTCCGTTGGCAAAAACGCTATACAACAATCCCGGGTTTAATAATATCAGTAATTTACGAAATATAACGGCTGCACGAAACCTTCCTTTGTACAGTTATAACGGTATTTCGCCCGAACTTATTTGGGAGTTGGGCGAACCTGCCAAAGTAGTAACCAGTACCGAAAAATTTCCGGAAAATGAACCTTTTGGATTGTTGGTTACAGAAGGTATTCCGGAAAAGTTCTATCAACAATACACTATACAAGCCCTTGATACTTTTGATATTAACTATATCCATCCGTCAAAAAAAGGGTATAAGAAAAGATTGACCGCCAAGTTTTATGTAGTTTCAAAAAAATAGATATGCCGGTAGCATTGTAAACTTTAAATTTTTAACTAAATTTGCAATCTCAATAAGGCGTTGTGGCCGAGTGGCTAGGCTGGGCTCTGCAAAAGCTCCTACAGCGGTTCGAATCCGCTCGACGCCTCAAAAACCCCATCGGCTCGGTGGGGTTTGTTTGTTT
>DRQI01000169.1 GCA_011330545.1 Flavobacteriia bacterium | reverse complement strand
TGCTATACAGCCGTACAAAATACCTGAACTGTTAAAATTACGCAACTGCAACGGTGTAAAGTACTGTTGTTTTACTTCTTCGGCTATGGGAGGAATGCCTCCTATACAGCAAGAAAAATTCAAGTCTTGCAATTCTTTGAAAAATCGAATTCCCGAAATACCATTTTTGATGGCTTTGGTAAAATTGGTGATTCCTACTCCGTTAGGAGCCACCACGCCAAGGCCTGTAATAACAACTCTATTCATAAATATGCCTATTTGCGTATTTGTTAAACTTAACAGGTTTTCAAAACCTGCCAGGTTTCTTTAGCTTAGCATTCCTGAAATTTCACCACTGCAAACCAATTCATTTTCTTTATTAACCATTTTTACTTTACATTTTAATTTATGAAACCTAAAATAAATTTTTTCTGAAATAACGGTTACTTTTTCTTTGGGATATACGGGTACAAAAAAATCTATTTTGTGGGAAGTCAATCCTATATTAAGGTTATTATTTGATGACAATTTATCTTTCATTAAATAAATCCCTAAGCAAACAACGCCTATCTGTGCCATCACTTCGGTTAAAATTACGCCTGGTGTTACCGGATTATTTTTAAAATGCCCTTTATAAAAATATTCGTCTTCTTTAAAAGTATATGAACCGGTAACGCCATTTTCAGAAATAATGTCTAAATCGCCAACAAACAAAAAGGGTTGTTGGTAAGGTAAATTTTTTATGATTTCTTTTTTTGTCATTTCAACTTATATGCTCACCGCCATCAACGGGAATTACGCAGCCATTAATCCAAGCGGCTTCGTCTTTACTCAACAAATACACTACATCTGCCACATCTTCGGGGTTTGTCAAGCGCCGAAACGGATTTCGGTGTAAGGAATATTCTTTAATTTTTTCGCTATCGGGAATGGCTCTCAGCGAAGCTGTATCGGTAACGCCTGCCTGAATACAATTTGCCCTAATTCCGTACGGGGCAAATTCTAACGCTATATTCCTCGTGATGGCTTCCAGGGTTGCTTTAGCGGCAGATACGGCGGCGTAATTGGGCCATGCTTTGGTATTTCCTTCACTGGTAAAACTGACAATTCTGGCATCCGCAGCAAATAGTTTTTTGAGAAATACCGCTTTTGTCCAATCGTATAAACTAATGGCCATCGCATTGATAGTCAGTTGAAAATCGTCATTTTTTAAGGCCGGTTTTTTGTCGGTAATCATGGGTTTTAAATTGCCTTTTGCCACGCTGTGTACCAACATTTTAATTTTGCCTTTAGCTCCAAATGTTTCTTTTAATTGCCTTAAAACGGCTTGCCTATTTTCTTCTTTAAAGGCATCTATGTTAAATGATAGTATTTCAACGCCTTCATTTTTTATCGATAAGAACTCTTTTTCAATTGCCGGTAGTTCGGCTTTCCGATTTCGATGAATGATACAGATATTCATTCTGTGTTTTGCCAATTTTTTTGCGGTGGCTAAACCCAATCCGCTTGAGCCTCCTAAAATAAGTGCCCAATAATTTTTTGTTTGAAATTCTTTTACCATTCTAACAATATTCGTTGTGCTGAAAAGCCTGGGCCAAAACTCAGCATTAACCCTATGTCGCCTTTGGGCAAATTTTTATCCATAAACCGTTCTAATACATACAATACTGTTGCACTCGACATATTTCCGTACAATGTAAGGACTTCTTTGGTGTCTTCTATATTTTTTCCTAATGAACCGAATAGGGTGTCTATGGTTTGGACAATTTTTTTTCCTCCGGGATGAAAAATCAGGTGGTTGACAGCTGCAATGGTCAAATTATTTTTTTCTAAAAACGGATGGACAATTTTTGGAAAGTGTTCGGCTATTTTTTCGGGTACCGATTTATCTAAAATCATCTGCAAGCCTGTATTTGTCAGTTTAAAACCCATCATCGTTTCTGCATTGTAAAAATGATACATGGCCTTATCTAGTATTTCGGGGCCTTTGTCATCTTGATGTGATGAGAGGATTACACAGGCGGCACCATCGCCAAAAATGGCAGCACTAACGATGTTTACCATCGAAAAATCGTCTAATTGAAAGGTGGCAGTTGGCGATTCAACGGCAATTACTGCGGCTCTTTTGCCGGGATTTGCCTTTAAAAAATTCTCGGCATAGATAATTCCGGACACTCCGGCGGCACATCCCATTTCGGTTACCGGCAACCGTACAATATCGCGGCGCATCTTGAGCTTATTAATTAAATAGGCATCTAATGACGGAATCATAATGCCGGTACAGCTTACCGTGATGATATAATCGATATCGGCGGGGTTGAGTGCTGCTTTTTGCAGTGCTTTTTGCAAGGCTGCTTCGGCCAATTTAATCGATTCTTTGACATAAATATCATTTTTTTCTTCAAAAGAGGTATTTGAAAAAACTTCGTGTGCATCCATTATAGAGTATCGTTTGTCGACGCCGGCATTTTCAAATATCTTTATTACTTTGCGCTGAAAACGTTCTTCTTGCCCTGACAGCCAACCTTTTAGATATGGAATGATTTCTTCGGTTGTTCGGGTAAACCGGGGAAGTTGTTTGGCTACTGAGGTAATCTTTACATTCATTGTTATTGTTGTCCGTAGAATTAAATCCGCCCAAGGCGGCTTACTTTCCTTACAAATATACAAGATAATCTAAGGATACTTATACTAATGAATTCTAACCCGGTAGGGCTAGTTATGATTGTAGTTTCTGAATTTGAAGCAGTTGCTAAAAATTGGATAAAGCAATAGTAGTTTTTATTCGTTCATTTTAATTTTATGTTCAGTATATTCTAAAGAGTTAATGTCCAAAATATTAAACCCTTGTTCAGAGATATAGTCGATATTTTCTTTCATTGAAACCTGAATTTCATTTCTAATAGTCAGATTTCCAAATTCTTCATAGGCTTCCGGTAAATAGATGGAAAATGATTTTCCGCTTCTAAAAGTTCCGATTTGCGTGTCGCCATATTCGTTTTCAGGGTCTAAAAAGAACAAGTAATCTTCTTGTGAATCAGTTTTATTTTTAGAAAATCCAATTGAAAGTTCCGGAATCGCCGTATTTTCCTCATATCCACTTAACCAACCAACAAGATTGTGATAAACGTAAAAACTAATTGATTGGTCAACTTTTATAATTTTCCAATCTCTGTATTCCGCAATTCCGAAATTGTATATTTTGTATTCTTCATTTCCTGAAAGTTCTCCATATTCTTTAATTCCTTTGAGAATATAGCTTTCAGTTGTGCTTTTTGTAAGTATAAATCTGCTGTAATCTTCGCTCTTTATTTTCTTTAATATCCCGAAAGTCGGTTTTTCTTGTTCAGGTGCGTTCTCTTTAGTCTCAAAACTATTTGTGTTTTGACTAATTACATTGTTTTCCTTTTTCCCTCCAAATTGATTGAAAAGAATAAAAATAATTACGACTGCGATTACGCCTATTATTATATACTTCATTCGTTTTTTCAAATTACCGCTAACGGTTTAAAAATGGTTCGTTTGGCATTTTAAGGCACTTAATTTTCGGGTTTGCACTATGTTTATTTATTGCTCCCATCTTTGGGCTTAGCACTATCCCT
>DRQI01000168.1 GCA_011330545.1 Flavobacteriia bacterium | reverse complement strand
GAAGTCTAAGAAACCTGAAAGCGGATTTTATTTAGACAATATCCATGCCTTGAAAGACACCTTAATCGAGTTGGATAACCGTGGCGAAAGGGTGTTGTTGATAGGTGTTTCATATGCCTTGTTGGCGATGGCAGAAAAATATCGGCTTCGGCTAAAAAATACTATTGTTATGGAAACCGGCGGCATGAAAGGAAGGCGAAAAGAATTGATTAGAACCGAATTGCACCAACGGTTACGAGAAGGTTTTGGCGTAGCCGCCATTCATTCTGAATACGGAATGACAGAATTGTTAAGCCAAGCCTATTCTAAAGGCGAGGGTATTTTTAAAACGCCACCATGGATGAAAATTCTAATTCGCGATACCGAAGATGCGTTGCAATTAGTACCAAAGGGTAGTACCGGCGGTATTAATATTATTGATTTGGCAAATGTCAATTCGTGTTCATTTATCGCTACCCAAGATTTAGGCAACATGCATACTGATACTTCTTTTGAAGTATTGGGCAGGTTTGACCACGCTGATATCAGAGGCTGTAACTTGTTACTTAACTAGCAAGGGCATCTTCATAAAGGTAATACCGTGTTGTTTCTTTTTCTTCTTTGGGGATTTTTAAGGTATCTAAATAATTTTTAAACTGTTCTACATAATTGTAGAAGATGGCTTGGTCGCTCGTGGTTTTTTTTAAGGTTCTGGCGCCTTCTATCGAAATTATCATAAATTCTGCTACCGACTCGGTATTGATATGCCTATTTAGGTAGCCGTCTTCAATACCGCGGTGCAATAAGCCAATTAAGGCTACTTGCCATTGGTTTAAAATATCTTTTAGCGTACGTTGTAAGTCGTAATCATTAGGTTCGTGGCTTAGTTCTACAATGAAATTGGTCAGGGGGCTTCCTACATTTTGTCCTAATGATTTATCATTTATCAATTTGTCTTGAAGTAAATCGGTTAATATAAATATTGGGTTTCCGCGTTTATTGATGGGTTCTATAAATTCGCTGTGAATTTCTTTTTCTATTCGCTCTTTGATAATAGCTTCTACAAAATGGTGTTTATTTTCAAAATGGTAGTAAAAAGCACCTTTGGTTAAATTTACTTCGCTTAAGATACGTTCTATGCTAGTGGCGTAGTAACCGTACATATTTATCAATTCATATCCTTTATCGATTAACGTTTGCCGGGTGAGCTTTCTTTTTATTTCTTGAGTCATAGGGAGATTTTTTATAGTTACTTCACTAATGAAACATTTTGAAGGTGAAAATTCCTACTTTATAGAATTGAAAATTAAAAGTAACGAGGAAAAGAAAAAAAGACCGTCTCTTTTATTTTTTTGAGAATCGAAATAGTAAACAGCTATTAATCAATAAATTAAAAACAGTAAAATACCATCGGGTTTGTTTTTGTACGATAAAAATGGTAAAATGTTTTAAGAAATTTTAGTCGGCAAATGGCAAATTCATCATTTTACAGGAATATAAATTTCGGTTAGCAGGGCTTCTTGTGGCGTATCTTCTTCATCGTTCAAATAGAATTCTAAAACAGGTTTATCTTCAAATTCCAGTTGTACCGCTGTCATCCATTGGGCATAAATTTTATGATAGGTTTCTATACAGCTTTCATGGCTGCCCTTATGGATAAATTTTACATATTTTTGAGCCTCAATATGTTTGGTTTTAAACAATCCTTTAATAGTAAAATTCAATTCTTTTTCTAAAACAATAGCGGCATTATACCTGCAATGTATAGTATCTGTAATTTCATTATCATCTAATATTTCACCAAAAAAGATAGTTTCATGTTGTAATAAATTATGTTTTAAGGCATAGTTTACCAATTGGTCCCATGTTTTTTTAATACCGTTTATATTTTCATAAGCACCTTGATAGGTAAGGTATAAGACCTCCATTTCAGGAAGTTCTTCAATTTCAAAATCTAATTTCAAATGATGAAGGGCTTCTAACGGGTTGATAGCTTTTTGAATAATATGCTGTTTCAAAGCCTGTGAATTGCGAAAAGCAGAAGGAGAGCAGTTGAATTGTTTTTTAAATGCTTTGCTAAAAGCGGCAATATCACTATAGCCTATCTCGATGGCGATATCGGTAATATCACTATCTGAAAATTTCAAATATTCGGCAGCTTTTTCCAATTTTAACCTTTTCATATATTTTCCAATGGTTTCGTGGTGTAATGCTAAAAATATTCTATTGATATTCCGATAAGAATAAAACGAAACATCCTCTATATCTTTAATACTGATATCTTCTTTAAACTTCTTTTCGATAAAGCCTATTAGATTTTTATATCGCGTTAGTTGTGTCTGATTTTCCATACCATTTGTTTTAAAAAGTGAAAAGTATTATAAATTTTAGAGACTGACTTGTCATTTTAAGACAATTTACAGCGCCTCGCTCAAGGGCAGTAATTAATTCTTCTACATACGTAACAAAGATATCGCAAATATATAACAATCTGTAAATCAATAGTTAATAAGAAATATAAAAAATAGTTTTTGTCTAAAATGAACAAACAAGGTAGTGGGTAAGCAAGGTATTTTTGACCCAACTTTAATAGTAGATTATGAACAAACAAGCAAACAAGATTATTTTACTAATAATATTGGCCGGTACGATGGCCAATTGTATCAATGCACAGCGTACGGCTAAAGAAAATGTATCTAAAATATGGCATTTAGATAAGTACATCATTGAATCAAAAGAATATACGCCTCCTAAAAAAGAAAAGGATGATTTTATCGAATTCAAAGAAGACATGACTTTCATTTCTAAATCTGAAGGGAAACTTGAAAAAGGAACATGGATGTTGAATGTAAACGGAAACTATATAGAAATGATGGATGAAAATGGAGAAAAACTCAAGGTGCAAATCATCACCTTAACTCCCAGTATTCTTATGGTACGTTTTGATATTGATGATATTAGAGAAATAGAGGTTCGCTATACCTCTTTATAAAGTGTATCACGATGAGCACTACTCAAAACATCAAACTATTATTGGTAATGGTTTCTGCCAATATTTTTTCTCAGGAAAATATTGTACTGCAACCGCTTCCTTTAGAAATACAAAACCAATCTCTTTATATAAAAGAGGTACAAGATGAAAGGTTTAGAAAACAACTCGGCTTTCTAGAAGGGTCTACCCGCAAGAAAAAGGTATTTCGTTTATATCCGTCAGCGGCAGTATCCGTGAAAGATTTTATGAATATTTCGTTGTCGGGTAGTGATGCATCAAGGCCGGTATATATAAAAATAAAATCTTTAAAAATTGAACAGTCGAAGCGCAGTATCTCTGAGATAACAACGAGAGTATTCGTAAAGTTGGTTTTTTTAGAAAAAGAAAAAAATACATTGAAAGAACTTTTCACTATTTCTCATTATGAACACCAGTATTTTCCAATTTCAAGTTTGACAGCAATTGCCGAAACCCACGAAAAAAGAATTCGGGCAGCCTTAGAATATTGTTTGCGAAGTTTTATACATGAATTATTAAAAAATGATGTTGATGCAAACAAATTACCTCAAGAAATTTTTGAGAAGGCAGCAGCAGATACTTATGTGCCATTGGGCAAATGGTTCAACCTGCTTACCTATAAAAAGATATACAGTAAATACAATCAAGGTTGGCGTGTTAGTTATATCGGTTTTGCCGATAATGAGAAAGATTTTATGATGCCTTTTGTGATGTCTTATGAACGGTATGGAGTGAAATCAAAAAGATTAATTGAAAAAAGATTCACTGCCGTAGATGCCTATACGATAGGAGGAGGTTTTGAAGGATACATAAAACTGATTCCGGGTCTTTATGCAAGTTTTGGGTTGGAAATACCCATGGGTATTGAAATCACAAAAGATCTGAACAACAACAAAAGAAGCCGGTTTTTAATAGGAGCCGGAGCAACGCAAGGACTAAAAATTATTCCGTGGAGAGATTTCGGAGTGATAATCGGTGTCGGAGTTTTTCAGCAGGTACGAAACTCAAAACTATATACTACAGATTTGGGATTTGAACTCGAGGTGGGAATTAACTTTTAAAGCATAAGAATTATACAAATTTTACATAAACCTTTAAATTAAAAAAATGAAAACAATTAAAGTATTAGTATGTGCCGTGTTATTAGGAATTATTACAGTAAACGCACAGGAAAATCAACCGGATAATATTGAATTTGGCGTGAAAGGTGGCGTACACCTCTCTAAGTTTAAAAGTGGTTCAAACAAAAATAAAACCGGATTGATGGCAGGTTTCTTTCTGCAAAAAGAATGGTCAGAGAAATTTGCCTTTCGGGCAGAATTGCTCTATGCTGCCTTGGGTGCCAAATCAAAAGTTAATAAGAACAAAGTAAAACTGAACTATATCAATGTACCGCTGCTGCTTAAATTTTATCCCGTTGACAAATTGAGTATCGAAGGCGGCGGGCAATTAGGATATTTATTGGGTGGTAAAGGGCAAGGCTTTCAAAAAAGCAATTATAAGAAGTTTGATTATGGGATTAGTGCAGGTATCGGCTATTTAATTTCTGAAAATCTCGAATTAGGTATTCGATATTATCGCGGATTGGCCAATATTTCTAAAGTAAATAATGCCTCACTGAAGAATACTGCTTTTCAGCTCAGCCTTGCCCTTACATTATGATGATATTGGCAGTTGAATTAATAGTATATCTAATACAACGAATGTTGCATTTTTAGAGATGCTATTAGCATGATTTGGGGTTCGTTTTTTAAATAATTTTTTTCGTATCAAGTTTTTTGAATCCCCTTTAGTGTCCTTGAAAAATTCATTTCAGGGACACTATAAATGTGTTCAGTTTTATAAATGTAGATACGAATACAACCGGATTATAAAAGGCAATGATTGAATTAGGTGACTAAGAAAATTTGAATGTGTGAAAAGAATAGTAGGCATAGATGTAGCAAGAGCGTTGGCGATTATAGGGATGATAATTGTCAATTTTAAAATTGCTTTCGGGCAAACCGGAAGTCAATGGCTCAACTACCTTACCCGCCTTATAGAAGGCAAAGCCGCTGCTACGTTTGTGGTGTTGGCAGGTGTAGGTATTGCCTTTATGACGAATTCGGCGATACAAACCAACGAGTTTCAAAAAATAAAGAAAACAACTACGAAGATTGTAAAAAGAGCCCTTTTTCTGTTTGCTATAGGCCTGTTATATATGCCTATTTGGTTTGCAGACATTTTGCATTTTTACGGAATCTACATGTTATTCACTTTATGGATATTAAAATATAACAAAGAAGTTATTTTAATAACAGCCCTATTCATCATAATTATCTATCCTCTTTTGATGTTTTTCTGGAACTATGACCTCGGATGGAATTATGCATTGTATACCTATGCTGATTTTTGGACGGTAAAAGGTTTTGTCAGAAACTTGTTTTTTAACGGATTTCACCCCGTTTTTCCGTGGGTAGCCTTTATGCTGATTGGAGTTTGGTTTGGCAGACATTCCCTTAACGACATTCGTTTTGTAAAACGCGCTTTCTTAGTGAGTTTTAGTGTTTTTATTAGTGTACAATTGATTTCATTTCTATTGATATTTTTATTTTCTAAAGGAAACCTTTTGACAACAGAAGAAATACATCAGGTTTTCGGAACACAGCCCATGCCTCCATTACCCTTATATATGCTTTCAGGCAGTAGTTTGGCCATGGGGATTATTTCGACATGTATATTACTGGCCAAAAAATTTGAAAAAAGTATAATTATCTATGCTTTGGCAACAACAGGCCGGTTGGCCTTGACCTTTTATGTAGCACATGTAATGATTGGCATGACAATCATTGAAGCAATCAATCCAAACTTTATGGGGCATTATCCACTTACATTTTCAGTAGCCTATGCCATAGCTTTTAGTTTGATTTGTGTATTTTTTGCTATTTTTTGGACTCGAATAAAAAAACAAGGCCCTTTAGAATGGCTGATGCGGAAGTTAACCGATTAAATACCCACCGGTTTTATTTTCTTTAAAAATTTGTTGGTAAAAACTATATTTGATTGCTAATCAATATTTTATATAAGTAAACATACTGATAGGTTTGTTTTTTACTTCCTCTATAGTTTTGTATTAAGGTATTTTGTTACTTTAATACTTGGCTAAAAAAACAAAAAACAATAGTATATTTGACAATAATTGACAGGGCAGGTCAAGAACTCAGAAGAATACGTGAAAGCAACCAAATTTTACTGAGATAAGTTGTACTTATCTTGAAATTAACTTAGCAATGATTAGTAAAATTTAAAAGGGGTGAAAGGAATCTTAGCCGAAAACAAGTAATCAAACGGGCTGAATATTACAATATACCTGAAGATAAATTTTTAACTCTTTTTGGGTTTGTGATAAAGTTTTGAACGTCGTAGAAAACGAATCTTTTGCACTCAATGGAATGCAAAAAGCCTTAAAGACATTAAAAGGGTAAATATTCTGTATATGAATTTACATTTGGATACATATAAGGCAACCAAATATACAAGTAAATCTCAAATTGCTCGTGTTTTAACAGAAGATTGGGTTAAGAACAATAGTTACTGCCCTAATTGTGGGGAACTACATTTGACTGAATTTAAAAACAACAAACCTGTTGCAGATTTCTATTGCCCAACTTGCTCAGAACAATTTGAATTAAAAAGTAAAAATGCTATTAAAGTTGGTAATAATATTGTTGACGGTGCATATTCAACTATGATTAAAAGAATAAATTCAGATGAAAACCCAAATTTCTTTTTTCTCACTTATAATAACTCTAGTTGGGAAGTAAATAATTTCTTAATTATACCTAAACATTTTTTCACTTCTGAAATTATCATAAAACGTAAACCTTTAAGCAATACAGCGAGAAGAGCAGGTTGGATTGGATGTAATATTAACATTACCAAGATTCCAGAAAATGGGCGTATTTTTCTAGTGAAAGATGCTAAAATCATTGCAAAAGAAAAAGTACAATCCAAATGGAAAGGAACTGAATTTTTGAAAACAAAAAAAGGAGAAAGTAAAGGTTGGATTTTAGATATTATGAATTGTGTAGATACAATCCAACGGGAAACTTTTACGCTAAAAGAAATGTATGCTTTTGAAGAAGAGTTAAAACGAAAATATCCCAATAATAATTTTATCAAAGATAAGATAAGACAACAATTACAATTGTTAAGAGATAAAGGGCTTATTGAGTTTAGAAACAGAGGAACTTATAAAAAGATTAAAATATAAACAGATGAAAACATTTGAATTTGAAATACAAGAAGTATTAGCACGAACTATTGAAATAGAAGCAACATCAGAAGAAGAGGCTTTTCAAAAAGTAAAAGAGATGTATCGAAATGAAGCAATTGTTTTAGAAAGTTCTGATTGTATTGATATTAAAATAGAACAATTGGGCAATGAATAATTTCACCCCACCCGCAACAAAAAGTAATTCTTTTTACCGCGTTGCAATAAGATAAATGTATTATTAATTAAATTATCGGTAGTCAGCTGAAAGCCTTCGGTAACTTTTTCTTTATTTACCGAAATAGAATTTTCTTTTAAAGCACGCCTCGCTTCGCTATTCGATTTTAAAAAGCCCGATTTTTCATTCAGGGCAGTAATGATATCGAGTCCGTTAGTAAGGTCATTCATTGTAATGGTTGCCTGT
>DRQI01000167.1 GCA_011330545.1 Flavobacteriia bacterium | reverse complement strand
CGGCAAAAACGATTTGGCTTTTCACAACCCTATTTCCAGGATGATGAAATGGTCATTTGACAATTATTACTTTTTTACCCAAGGGCACATGTTTCCTGATTTTGCTGTAGAAGGCATGGAAAAATTTTTAGAAATTTGTGGAGAAGATAAAGACAAGTACATCCCTTTTGAAGATAACTAATATACCAAAAGCAATGGAAACTCCGAACCTAACACTCAACGAAGCATTGACTGCTGAAATGACTAATCTGGCTAACGAACGCTCTTTGTTGGCTTATATGCGAACATTTGTAGTGTTTTTAAGTTCAGGAATTGCCATTTTAAAAATCGAATTATTCAAAGACTTAATCATCCTAGCGTATGTATTGCTAAGTGTATCGCCAATACTATTGTTTATTGGTATTATACGTTTTTTTCAAGTGAAGAAAACTATTGATAAAATGAGATTATCTCGTTAACCATAAAGTTATACAAGGATTGAGGCCTTTACAAATTAAAACAAGCCAAGTAGGTTTTTAGAAACCTACCAAGCCTATAAATATACCAAAACCAACCATTATGGAAGATATGCTATTTTACGATAGAATGCAATTTGCATTTACTATCACATTTCATTATTTATTTCCACAATTAACCATGGGGTTATCATTACTCATTGTTTATTTTAAATGGAAATATCTACGGACAAAGTTGGAGCATTATAATAAAGCCGCCAAATTTTGGATGAAAGTATTTGCCCTTAATTTTGTTATCGGGGTCGTTACAGGCATCCCCATGGAATTTCAGTTCGGAACCAATTGGGCAAAATTCTCAGAATTAACAGGCGGTATTATCGGGCAAACCCTAGCTATGGAGGGCGTATTGTCTTTCTTTTTAGAATCTAGTTTTATCGGTATTTTTCTTTTTGGCGAAAAATTAATAGGCCAAAAAATGCATTTTTTATCCGGTTTTTTGGTCTTTTTAGGAACGTGGCTGAGTGGTTTATTTATCATTGCAACAAATGCTTGGATGCAACATCCGGTAGGATATGAAATATTAGATAATGGCAGGTATGTGCTCACAAATTTTTCTGAGCTCTTTTTTAACCCTTGGTTAATGCCCGCCTATCTACATAACCAAGCGGCATCGTTAGTAACCGCTTCTTTTGTAATTGCTGCTGTTGGTGCGTTTTATTTATTAAACAATAAGCATCACCTTTACGGAAAATTATTTGTAAAAACCGGAGTTATTTTCGGATTCATAGCTTCAGTAATTGTTGCGTTTCCAACAGGTGATTGGAATGCCAAAAATGTAGTAAAATACCAACCCGTAACTTTTGCCGCCATGGAAGGTGTTTTTGAAACACAACCCACAGATGGCGAAATTATTTTAATAGGACAACCCAATATGAAAGAAATGAAGTTGGATAATAAAATTGCCGTTCCGGGGGTGTTGAGTTTTTTAACCTATAAGAATTTTGATACAGAAATAAAAGGGTTAAATGAATTTGATAGAAAAACCTGGCCGACAAATGTTCCCGGGTTATATTATGCCTATCATATTATGGTGGGTTTAGGCACTATATTTATAGGTGCCTATTTTATTGCTTTGGTATTTTTATGGCGTAAAAAATTATATCAAACAAAATGGCTTTTATGGTCGATTTTATTTTTAGTACCCTTCCCCTATTTGACCAATATTACCGGATGGTATGTGGCAGAATTAGGAAGGCAGCCATGGTTGGTTTATAATTTATTACCCACGGCACAAGGAGGCTCTCCAACCGTATCGTCGGGCAATACCCTATTTACACTTTTAGGGTTTATAGGCTTATATTTACTGTTGGGCTTACTATTTGTCATTTTAATTGGAAAAATTATTAACAAGGGCCCTCAGCCTATCAAATAAAAAAATTATGGAATTACTTTGGTACATCATTTTAATGACTATGCTAATTATCTATGTAATCTTAGACGGTTATGATTTTGGCGCAGGGATAATTCATCTTTTTTTCGCTAAAGACGAAGACGATAAAAAAACAATAATACGCGCCATCGGCCCTTTTTGGGATGCCAATGAAGTGTGGCTTATTGCCGGTGGCGGTGTGTTGTTTTTTACATTTCCTATATTGTACGCATCTGCATTTAGTGGTTTTTATTTACCGCTAATCATGATTCTTTGGCTACTGATATTTAGGGCAATAGGTATTGAATTACGACATCATGTTGCTAATGATATGTGGCGTGTGGTTTGGGATAAAGCCTTTGGCATTTCGAGCCTTTTACTGGCATTGTTTTTTGGAATTGCCTTAGGCAATATCGTAAGGGGCGTTAATTTAGGAGGCGTTATAGACGGTGTTTCAAACTACGAACCTATTTATTTCTTTTTGCCTTTATGGAATCCTACCTTTAGCCCACAAGCACAAGAACTCGGCGTCATTGATTGGTTTACATTATTATTAGGTGTCATTGGCGTAGTTTCCCTTACCATTCACGGTGCCAATTGGATTATTTTTAAAACAAACAGCAAGCTAATTCCCAAACTAAAAAATGTAGTTTTTAACCTGAACATTGTGTTAGTGGTTTTAACTATTTTTACGCTATTAGTATGGCATATCATAAACCCGACACCTTTTAAAAATTTCTTTACATATCCGTTGTTATGGATTTTTCCAATACTGACATTTATAGGAATGGGTGGTTTGTTTAAGGTAAAAACCTATAAAAAATCAGGAATGGGATTTTTATTTTCAAGTTTATTTTTAGTAGGTGGCTTATCTGCTACCATTGCTTCCATTTTTCCTAAGTTTTTACCTTCAACAAATACTGTTAACCCTTCATTGACCATTGAGAATACAGTTACGGGTAATTACGGTTTGTCTACCGGTATTGTTTGGTTTGCCATTGGCATTCTTTTAATTATTGCTTATTTAATTTTTCAATACCGTATTTTTAGCGGTAAAATAGATACTATTGCCTATGGCGAAGAACATTGATATGACTGGCTAAGTTCTATTTACTTCAGCAATAAGTAGTAAATAGCGTCCCTGCAAGGCCTTCGGGGCCTTGTAGGCAATACAATTAAAACTTATAAGGTTTGGATAAACCTTGCAGGAGAATTTTAGCGCGAAACCGTGTGCTGTCATTAGTTATTTTAGAACCTCATTTAATAATTTAGTTGCTATGTTGTTATAATTAGAACTTAGCCATATATTTCAACCCGCATTATGTAATAGAAAATTGTTATGAGGGTTCAAACCCAACGGTCATGGGGCTTTTCGTGAAAGAAGCATAGCACCGCTATGGTGAGTGAGGGAAAAGCAGCGTAGCGACCATGGGCTAAGAGTTTGAAGACGCAATAGGTTTTCTATTACATAATGCGGGTTCAACCCAGATTATGCAATAGAGTTACATTATGAGTTAGGAAAGCGCAATAAAATAGGGTGTTTTACTAAATTAAGCGTAGCACCGCTACGGTTAATTTTGAAAACGCAGTGAAACGACCTATTTTGCAGTGATTTCTGAACGGAATAGGAAGTCTATTGCATAATCTGAGTTTAAATAAAACAACAAGTATGAGTATGATACTTTTTATCGGAGTTGCCTTAGTGTTGTTCTATGATTTTACCAATGGTTTTCACGATGCTGCAGATATGATAGCTACAGCCATTGCCTCAAGAACCATGACACCCACTATTGCCATCATTATTGTATCGGTATTTACTTTTTTAGGGCCATTTCTAGGTGGGTTGGCGGTGGCAAATACCATTGGAGAGTTTGTGCAAATAGGCCATACAGAAGTTTATATTGCCCAAAGTGTCGTTTTTTCGGCAATATTGGCAGCCATAACTTATAATTTGATTACTTGGAAATTCGGCTTGCCCAGTTCATCATCCAATTCACTAACGAGTGGCCTAGTGGGAGCTGCCCTGTACGCATTGGGGAGCAGCCATGTACATTGGGGAATTCAAGAATTATTCAATGGGCATATTGCAGGCTTTATGAAAATTGTAACCGGTATTATCTTTTCGCCGTTAGCCGGATTTTTTGTCGGATTTTTGATTATGAAACTCTTCCTACTCCTTTTTAAACGATTGAGTATAAAATCAAAAAAAATATTTGTTGTTACACAATATTTTACGGTAAGTTGGCTAGCTTTTAGCCACGGTACCAACGATGGCCAAAAAGGAATGGGAATTATCGGCATGCTTTTACTTGCCAGTAGTGTTTATAGTGAGTTTACTGTACCTACTTGGGTCATCCTTTCTTGTGCCAGTGCCTTTACCTTAGGAACCATGTTTGGAGGTTGGAGCATTATAAAAACTGTAGGATTTGGCATTTATAAAGTAAAAGTATATCATTCTGTGGCAGACCAAATTGGTGCTGCCGCTGTCATTTTGGGCTCCTCATTTATAGGTGCCCCAACCTCTACTACCCAGGTGGTTACTACCACGCTCATGGGCGTAGGTGCCGGCGAACACCCCAAACACGTACGGTGGGGCATTACAAAAAATATCGTAAACGGATGGTTATTAAACATTCCGAGTTCAATGCTCATGGGAGCTGTATTCTGTTATATATTTATGAAATTACTAAACTAAATTTTTATTGATGAAATTTATAAAAAAACTAAAAGGCCTAATCTTGCCTGAAGTGATTGATTTTTTTGGCGAACTTACTCAACAAAGCAACATCACAGAAAGTGTTATTAAAAAGTTAGTGTCAAAATATACATCAGGTGAAGATAATGATATTCTCAATTTGATTAAAGAAGCCAAAAAGAGTAGAAAAGAAAAGCTAAAACAATTAGAAAAAGTATTTATCACCCCCGTAGACAGAGAAGCCATCAGCCGTTCTTATTCGTACTTATATTGGATAGTGTTAAGTGTTGAACACCTTATCAACGAATTAGCTATTTATGATATCCATCATTTAAAAGAATATGAAAAAATATTAACTTTGTTACAACAGCAGATAACAGAATTAACGATGGCTTTTAGCCTATTTAATACTAAAAAGTATGATGTAATTTTAAAGAAAGTCAATCATATCATCCATCTCGATAATGAATTGGTATTGGTGTATTCAAAAGAGTTAAATTTATTATTTCAAAAAAAAGAAATGAACACTATTTTGAAACACAAAGAAATTTTATCACAATTAAAAGAAATCAGTAAACGGATTCATTTTTGTGCCAATCAAATAGAAGATATTGTGTTTAAAGTAGATTAAAAATAAGTAATACCCTCATTAGGGAGTCAAAAATCAATATGATGTTTCAACAAAACAAAATAATAGTATTTGTATGTATCATTATTTACTATACCGGTGTGGCACAGACTTCACATTATAAAATTTCATCTAGAAATACCCCTGTGGGAAATCTTACAGTTACCAAAACCGAAAATGAAAATTTGTTGCAAATTGAAGTGATTAGCGAAGTTAGCATAAAAGTTTTTATCAAAGTTGATTTAAAATATAAACTAAACTGTACCTATAAAGATGATGAACTTCTCTTTAGTTCTGTAACAACTTATGTAAATGGAAAAATACATACAACGAGTAAAACTGAAAAGAATGGAGCCAATTATACCATTGTAAGAGATGGCCACGAGTCAAAATTCTTACAAAAAATAACATATTCTGGAGCCTTATTATACTTTAAAGAGCCGAAAGGAATTACAACCGTATACTCAGAATTTCACGCCATAGACAAACCTATTAAAGCCTTAGGAAACCATGAGTATCAAATTACAAATCCGAAAAACGGCCTTTTGAGTGAATATACCTATCAAAATGGTATTCTTGTAACTACGATGAATCACCATAGTCTAATGCCTTTTACGTTAACCAAAATTTAATCATTATGAGCTTACTAACAGAACATATAATTCCCGGAAATCACGGAAAGGTTTTTGAAACCAATGCGAAAAAAGACACTGACTTGCTCACCATTAAAAAGGAGCTTTTAACTTTAAGAGGTGTAAAAGATGTTATCATTAACAATGAGGTGTTTCCTCGAGAATTAAAGATACTTACAAATGCCTTAGTTAAAGTTGAAGACATTGAACAAAAAGCGGTTGGCATAGGTTTTCATGTTATCCCTAAAGGCCTTTTAAAACTTTAGATATGTACCTCTCTCAAGGTTGTATCTATCGCAATTGAAATAAGGCAGCGTGGTTATTTTGTCGTTTTTATCAGGTTTATGGAACGCTGATGACGCTGATTTAACTGATTTGACGCTGATTCTTTTGTATGCATGAAATGTGGGTTGTCATGGCTCGTGTGAGTAAATGAAACGCTGATAACAATGATTTGGCTGATTGACACAGGTTTTTTTGGTGATTGAACTACCACTCAATTCTTATTGCAAGCCTGTAATCTTGGCTAAATAATATGCAATTCTGTAAAATCTTTATCAATAATTAAGGTATTGTCTCCATTTACTTTGGCATTTTCAAAAATTATTTCTTCATTATCAATTTGAATTTTTGAAATTTTAAACGGTAAGCCATGTAGTTTTAATTTAAAGGTTTTGTAGGCCGTTTTAAACGTACCCGATTTGTGTTGGTGTATGATTAATTCTTTTTCTTTTCCTACCAGCTTAAAAGTCCGTAAGCTGTATTTTCCTTTTTTATAATCATAACCATCTTGCTCATCATCAAATAATTGTGAATTTTCTTTTCCCATTTTGTAATAAACGTCCAGCCTAAGCTGCCCTATTTTTTTTTCGCCAACATATTGCTGTACCGGGTATTTCGGAATGATAGCCCCATATTTTATAAAAATTGGCATGCTGTCTAAATTGGCAGCTACCCAACATTCTTGGTTGCCGTCAATAATTTCGTCAGTCCAGTAATTGTACCATTTTCCTTTTGGAAAATACATACGCCGCCCTGTTGCATTGGGTTCGTTTATTGGGCATACTAATATTTTATCGCCAAAAATAAATTCGTCGGTTCTGTAATGGGTTTGCGTATCGTCTTGGTCGAACATTACCAATGATTTCAATATTGGTGTCCCTTTGGTAATATATTGCCAAAACGCGGTATATAAATACGGTAGTAGTTGATAGCGCAATTCTATAAACTTCCGTACGATATCGGTAATACTTTTATCAAAGGCCCAAGGTTCTTGGTCGCCGTGATCGCCTGAAGAGTGTACTCTGCAAAACGGATGAAAAACGCCCAATTGTATCCACCGTGCAAACAATTCGCCATCGGGCTGTTCGGCAAAACCTCCAATATCACTTCCGGCAAACGAAAACCCTGACATCGCCAAACGTTGTGCTTGAATATTGGCTATCCACAAATGTTGCCAAGTGGCTATGTTGTCGCCTGTCCATGTTGAAGTATAACGCTGTGTACCTGCATAAGCGGCTCTAGTAATGACAAAAGGCCGCTTGGGGTATGCAAATTTTTTAAGTCCTTGATAAGTTGCCCGCGCCATTTGCATGCCGTAAATATTATGTGCTTTGCGATGGCTACACGGATTACCGTCATAATCATGCCGTACATCATTTGGAAAGGTTTTATTGGGCACTTCCATAACGGCAGGTTCATTCATATCATTCCACACCCCTTTCACCCCGATCTCTTCAATTAATTCTTTAAATAACCCCGACCACCACTGGCGTACTTCGGGTTTTGTAAAATCAGGAAAAAAACATTCTCCGGGCCAAACCTTTCCTTTCATATAGGGGCCGTCTGCACGTTTGCAAAAATAACCGTTTTCTAAGCCTTCTTTAAAAACGGGATAGTCAATATCTATTTTAATGCCCGGATCAATAATTACTACGGTTTTAAAACCATCTTGCGCCAGTTCTTTGACCATTCGCTTGGGATTAGGAAAATATTCTTTGTTCCATGTAAAACATCGAAAACCGTCCATATAATCAATGTCTAGATAAATAGCATCACAGGGTATTTTTAAATTTCTGAATTTTTTGGTAATTTCTTTTACATTCTTTTCAGGGTAGTAGCTCCATTTACACTGGTGAAAACCCAAGGCCCAAAGTGGCGGCAGTTCATGTGGTTTTCCTGTTAAATCGGTATATTTAGCCACTACATCTTCTATGTTTGGGCCATACATAAAATAATAATTCATCTCGCCGCCCTGTGCCCAAAAACTGGTAACATTTCGACGTTCTTGGGCGAAATCAAAAAATGACCTGAAAGTATTGTCAAAAAATATTCCGTAGGCCTTATTTTGGTGTAAGCCCACATAAAACGGAATATCTTTATAAATAGGGTCGGTTCCTTTGTCATACGCATACGAATCGGTTACCCAATTTTCAAACCGTTTGCCTTTTAAATTCAAATGTACCGGTTTATCGCCAAGGCCGTAATAACTTTCGCCATTATGCGAAATCTTGCTCATTTTAACAATATTTCCGCCATATTCAAAACTTTCTTCCCAGTGAAAACCGAGCTCGTCTTCATTAATTAGTGTATTGTCATTTGCGTCGAGTAATGTTATTTTTAAATTCTCTTTGCTTACATGACAAATTAACCTTTTGGTAGTGATAATGTAATTTTTATCATCTTCTGTAATTTCTAAGCGGCTATATCCCCTACTCGCATACTGCGTTATGGCATACGAAAAATCATTTTTAAAGGCAAAGCACGTGGTATATCGAAACCGAAATACACTGCCCCTGATAATGGTTATTTGTAAGGTAACATTGTTAGCCGTAGAAAAGGTTAACGTGTCTATGTCTTTTTTATACGAAACAATGTGTGTAGGAAACTGATTTCCTTTGAGTTCTAATTCGGTATTTGTAATCATAGTTGTTTTGTAAAAACTAGGCAAACCTACTAAAATATACCCTTTTAACAGGTTTGTTTATCGTAAAATAATGTCTATTCTTTATTAGAATTGTAAATAACAATTGTATTTTTTGAAGATAATTTATTCTTCAATTTTAAAGGCCGTTATTCCTAACGGCGGCAATTTTAAAGTTGCCGAGAATTTTCGGCCATCGCTAGGTTCTTTGTAGA
The DNA here is from genome assembly GCA_011330545.1 of Flavobacteriia bacterium. GTDB lineage: Bacteria > Bacteroidota > Bacteroidia > Flavobacteriales > Flavobacteriaceae > Aureibaculum. The sequence continues at coordinate 504 of DRQI01000167.1, read as the reverse complement.
TGGCAATTTTTTTAGAATTTAAAACACCACTCCCTCCAAATTTTTTAGCATCACTATTAAAAATTTCAAGTAGCATTCCTCCTTTCGGAACTCCTAATTTATATGCTTCGTGCAGCGCCGGTGTAAAATTGCATACCACTAAAATGTCTTCATTGGCATGGTATCCTTTTCTCATAAACGAAAGTACGGCATTTTCACTGTCTTGATAACTTATCCATTCAAAGCCTTCGGCGCTAAATTGTTTTTGATATAATGCCGGGGTATGGCGATAAAACGTATTCAATGCCGCAACATAGGCTTGCAGTTTTTTATGGGGTTCAAATTGCAATAAATCCCAATCTAGGCTATGGTTAAAATCCCATTCGTTGTATTGCCCAAATTCACCACCCATAAAATTGAGTTTGGTACCGGGATGGGTAAACATATATCCGTAAAGTAACCGTAGGTTGGCAAAACGCTGCCATTCATCGCCGGGCATTCTTCCCAATATAGAATTCTTGCCAT
>DRQI01000166.1 GCA_011330545.1 Flavobacteriia bacterium | reverse complement strand
TGATTCCTGACAGGTTTGTTATAAATGATAAGAACGAAGCAGTTATTATTGACTATAAAACCGGTAAACCCGAAAGAAAATACCACTACCAATTAAATAATTATGCACAAACCATTGAAAAACTAGGATTTAAAGTAATAAAAAAACTACTTGTGTATATAAGAGAAACCATTGTTATAGAGCACGTTTGAGGTTAGAAAATGATTTAAAAAAATTAATTTTAGGCCTGTTAGCACAATGCAGAGAATTCGTTTGAACTTTTCTGTCAGAATTTTTTTATCTTGATACTATTAGAGCCTTTTTATGCCGTATAATAAGGCTATGGAAGACAGAAAAGACAATAATAAGGTGCAATAGGGTAATTTTTAGCCAATTGAGAAAGTTTAAACGAGTTCAATTAAATATATTTGCTAAATGAATACAATTGATATTATACTTGCTGCACTATTACTTTTCGGATTGGTACGTGGTTTTATGAAAGGTTTTTTTGTAGAGGTAACCTCACTGGTAGCATTGGCCATAGGTTTATATGGGGCAATACATTTTTCTTACTTTATGGCCAATTATTTAAAAGGCCATGTATCATGGACAGAAAAATACATCCAAATAATTGCTTTTGCCGGTACTTTTGTAATTATTCTGGTATTGATTTCGTTTACAGGAAAATTTTTAACAAAAATTGCCGATAAAGCCTCATTAGGGTTTTTGAATAAATTTTTTGGAGCCGTTTTCGGACTTTTAAAAATAGGGTTGATAGTAAGTGTTGCAGTAATTGTATTCGATAAATTAAACAAAGCAATGCCTTTTGTACAAGAAGAAACCATACAAAATTCAATATTATATACACCGGTTAAAAACCTTGCCCCTATGCTATTTCCTTCTATTTTACAAAACGAATGGAAAGCCGTAAAAAAAGGATAAAAATAAAATTTGGTGCTTCGGCCTTCCGTCACCTAACTTCAAACTAAAAGTTATGTCAACAGCAAAAAAAGAATATAAAAGAATAACCACTAAATCGCTTGTCGAAATGAAGCGTAACGGAGAAAAAATTGCCATGTTAACGGCCTATGATTATACGATGGCAAAAATTGTAGACCATGCCGGTATAGACGTTATTTTAGTAGGCGATTCTGCTTCTAATGTGATGGCAGGCCACGAAACTACCTTGCCCATTACGTTAGATCAAATGATATATCACGCTTCTTCGGTGATACGGGCAATAGACCGGTGTTTGGTATTGGTAGACTTACCTTTTGGCACCTATCAAGGCAACTCTAGAAAAGCGCTGGAGTCGGCCATAAGAATTATGAAAGAATCAGGGGCGCATGCGGTGAAATTAGAAGGAGGCGAAGAGATAGCAGAGTCTATTTCACGTATTTTAACTGCCGGTATTCCTGTAATGGGGCATTTGGGCTTAACTCCGCAATCTATTTATAAATTTGGAACGTATACGGTAAGGGCTAAAAAAGAAGCAGAGGCCAAGCAGCTTAAAAAAGATGCTATATTGTTAGAAAAATTAGGCTGTTTCGGAATTGTACTCGAAAAAGTACCGGCAAAATTGGCCAAAGAAATTGCTGAGAGTATTCGCATACCCGTAATTGGCATCGGTGCGGGCAGTGGTGTTGACGGGCAAGTATTGGTAACCCATGATATGTTAGGAATGACCCATGAGTTTAATCCGCGGTTTTTGCGGAGATATTTAGATTTATATACCGAAATGAATGGCGCTTTTAAACAGTATATTGAAGATGTTAAAAGTGTTGATTTTCCGAATGAGAAAGAGCAATATTAAAAAAAACCTCGCATTGCGAGGTTTTTTTTTAATACTATTCTAATTTCATTACTATTAATTAGTTTGAGTATCAGTTAACGGAACAGGAATTACATTATATATTATATCTCCCGCCCTATCAATAGGTAACGTATTAGATAAGTTATATCTTCTTAAGTCAAACATTCTGTGATTTTCTGACCACAAAGAATACCTTCGCTGTTTTAACATCTCTGTTACCAAAGAAGCATCATCTGTTGCTCCGGAGTAATTTGGTAAGCCCGCAGCATTTCTAATTACATTTAACGCAGCTACTGCTTGTGCATTGTCATTACCTATTTGGTCTTCGGCATAAACTAAAATTAATTCTTCATTTCTAGCCAAATCAATAGGCGAAATATTCTCGGCATAGAGCCTTGTTTCATGGGTACCATTAAGGCCATCTTGAGTAGTAGGGTTTGGCCTTATAGCCGATTTAGAACTTACTCTAGTGTCGCCCGGTTCGGCATCAGCTATCCAACTATTGTGCACAATAATTTGGTCTCCATTATTAGGATTGGCTGCAGTTGAAGGGCCTTTATATACCGGATTGGTTTGATCGCCGCTACTTGTACTAAAAACATGTTTTGGTCCTATTTTTAAATCTCCATTTAAATCAAAATAAGAACTATTTAGTGCTGTAAGAGAGGCGCTTTTATCACCGGCATAAAGTGCTGCAATAGCAGCTACTGCCCTATTAAATTCTCCAAAACTTGAAGGTGTGTCAAATCCGTCAAACCCTGCTAATGCAAAAG
>DRQI01000165.1 GCA_011330545.1 Flavobacteriia bacterium | reverse complement strand
TTACTAAGTTTCACTTCTAAGTTTTTTACGTTGTAATACGCAGTGGTAATACCCCTGCCCGAAATAAAGTACTTTTCTTTATCAGATGAAAAAGTAGGCAATTTTGGAGTGGTTTTATTGAGGTCAAAACTGTTTAGATAGCGCTGCCATTTTTGAAATTCATCAGGGTAATCTAAACGGATGTCAGGTAAAATGGCGGTGATTGTATTGTAGAAATTACTTTTTTGAGATTGTAAATTGGCATAGAATTCATCGCTGTTGATATGCAGAATTATTTCCCCTTTCCGATAAGCAGTACCCGCTTTAAACTCTTTTGCAGACCTTTTTAAAACCCCTTGTACTTCGGCATAAATTTCTATTTTTTGTTTAGCAGTTAAATTTCCGCTGCTGGTAATGACAATAGGTACTTCTTTGTTTTTTACCGTATCTATGGGTACTTTTTTAATAATTTTTTTCACTTCCGGCTTGCGCTTATTCTTATTGTCAATAAATTTTTTTGCTATAAAAGCGGCAGCTGCCAAAAGGATGATACCTATTAAAATACTGAGTATTTTTCTCATAAGGAGGGCTCTTTAGAATTAAAATTGAACTGTATCTTTTTCAAAGTATGAATGATTTGTTGTTTTTCTTTTTCGGTAATATGTTGTTCCATCACGTCAATAATTTTTTGGATGACGGGCCTTGTTTTCTTAAATATTTCTCTTCCTAAATCTGTTAAATACACATTATTGATGCGTTTGTCTACCTTGCTTTGTTTCCGTGAGATGTATTTTTTCTTTTCCATTTTTCGCAACAAGCGTGTTAACGATGATTTATTGCGCAAGGTTAAAAAAGCCAATTCGTTTTGGTTCAAGCCATCTTTATTGTGTAGTTTTTTTAAAACAATCATTTGTTCTTTGGTCAGGTCAATATGGTGTTGGTCAAAGGTTTCTTGTAAGTGATATTCAACTATTTTTACGGTTTTGCCTAACCAAGGGGCAATAGAGTTTTCAAAATCTTTGGTTTTTGATTTAGTATTCATAGTGCAAATATAGGTAAAAATACCAAATAGTTGCATGTGCAACTATTTAACATTTCGCTAATTTTATGGAGGGTGATAGAAAATCTATGAGATATTTTAAATTAAGAATCTTAACGTATATTTGAACCATAAATTAGACATCTATGAAATTAGACATATTAGCCGTAGGAGCACATCCGGATGATGTAGAATTGGGCTGTGCCGCAACAATTGCCAAAGAAATCTCATTAGGAAAAAAAGTGGGAATACTCGATTTAACCCGTGGAGAACTCGGTACGAGGGGTTCTGCAGACATACGAGACAGTGAAGCAGCGGCAGCAGCTAAAATTTTAGGAGTGGAAGTAAGGGAAAACCTGGCATTTGCAGATGGGTTTTTTACCAATGACAAGTTACACCAATTAGAAATAATCAAAGTTTTGCGAAAATACCGGCCTGATATTGTATTGTGCAATGCTATTGACGACCGGCATATTGACCATGGCAAAGGAAGTAAATTGGTAAGTGATGCTTGTTTTTTGTCAGGCTTACGAAAAATTGAAACCGGCGTAGGAGAGAAGCTGCAAGAAGCGTGGAGGCCTAGACATGTATACCATTATATACAGTGGAAGAACATTGAGCCTGATTTTGTAGTAGACGTAACCGGTTTTATCGATAAAAAAATGGATGCTATCAAAGCCTACGCCTCGCAATTTTATGACCCTGACAGCAACGAGCCGATTACGCCGATTGCCAGTAAGAATTTTATAGATAGCTTGGCATATCGCGCCAGAGATTTAGGTAGGCTGGTAGGGGTTGAATATGCCGAAGGGTTTACGGTAGAACGTTATGTGGCGGTTGATAGCTTAGATAAGCTAAAATAAACCGTTTGTTTGTACTAGGAATTAAGGTTATAAAGAATGTAAGAAACCGATTACTCTTTTTTCTCTAATCTGCTAATGATACGTTTTGCCCTGGCATTTCCTGAATCAAATTCCAGTGATTTTTTATAATTGGCAATGGCTTGGATGGTATCTCCTTTTTTTCTAAAAGCATCGCCTAAACTGTCATAAACATTAGCGCTGGTAGGATGGAGAGCAACATTGATTTTAAAGATATTGATGGCTTCATCATATTTTTTTTCGCGTAGGGCTGCATATCCCAATGAATTAAAATTACCTTCATCAATTACCGGATTCAATGAATCTCTTTCTTTTATGGCTAAGTATCCTGTCAAAGCTTTGTCAAATTCATTATCTTTTAAATATTCGCTAGGTACCTTTTCGCCATCTTTTAATTTTTTATAATTATAAGTAACGGGCTGATCTTTTTCTTTAGGTACTAAGGCCATATAGGTTAGTTGGTCGGCAGGATTTTTTAAAAACTTGATTTTTGCATTCATTTCTTTTACATAAAAAATGCTATCATTTATTTTTAGGGGTTTTATGTCAGTAGCTCCGCGCCAAGCCATATACATCACATCGTTTTTAAAATAGACATCAATCACTTCATCAGAATTATACAAATATCTCCCTTTGGCCTTCTGAATAAAATCAGCGCTATTTGATGTATTGGTACAACTAAACAAAGACAGTAAGGTAAATAAAAATAGAAAATACTTAAATTTTAGAGTAGGCATAATCAATAGTTTAATCGAGGTATGTTAACAGATAATATTTTTTAATTTAGATGCTATAAAGGTACTATTTTAACTACTAATTTTATTAGTATCTAAATACTTCTAATATGTTACAAATTTTTCATTTTTTATTTGACAAAGTACCTAAATAGATTATATTTGCACCTGCTTGCCGGTAAGGTAAGATTGCTGAATGCAGATGGTGGTTGTAGCTCAGCTGGTTAGAGCGCCGGATTGTGGTTCCGGAGGTCGCCGGTTCGAACCCGGTCTTCCACCCAAATAAAAGTTTCTCGGACTACGAGAGGCTTTTTTTGTTTTAGAGCATTGGTAATATCTTGCTGGGTGAGAAGTTTATCCTGAGCGTAGCCGAAGGAAACTCGGCCTTCCACCCATAATACTGATAAATCCTTTTATTTATAAGGGCTCTGTGTTTTAGCAAATAAGCGCCGTAAATTTGCCGCAATGATGTTTAGTTATTTAGGCTGATATATTAATCAGAGGTAAAAAATGCCTACATCTCAAAAACTGTTATGAGCCAACATCTTTGTAGATTAGATTTCTATTGAAGTTGAAAGTTGACAATATATTTTAATGTTTTTTTGTCCTTGTTTTTAGCGAATAAAGTATCTTTACACTCTTAAAAAATAACCATGACTTTAATAAAATCAATCTCGGGAATCCGGGGCACTATCGGAGGAAATGTCAATGATAATCTCACCCCGGTAGATGCCGTAAAATTTGCAGCAGCTTATGGAAGTTGGCTTATCAAGAGAAATCCAGGCAACAAAAAATTAACCGTTGTCTTAGGTAGGGATGCCCGAATTTCGGGTAAAATGATTAGTAGTTTGGTAGCCAATACGTTGGTTGGTTTAGGTATTGATGTAAAAGATTTAGGACTTTCTACGACACCGACAGTAGAGATAGCGGTACCATTAGAAGGAGCTGACGGAGGAATTATTTTGACAGCATCCCACAATCCGAAACAATGGAATGCCTTGAAATTACTCAATGAAAAAGGTGAATTTTTAAATGGACAAGACGGACAAGAGATTTTACAATTAGCTGAAAATGATGATTATATATTTTCAGATGTAGATAATCTTGGAAAATACACCAAAGAAAAAGGTTATATTGACAAACACATAGAAGCCGTATTAGGCCTTGATTTAGTTGACGTTGAAGCTATAAAAAATGCCAATTTTAAAGTGGTAGTAGATGCCGTAAATTCTACCGGAGGCATTGCCATTCCGAAACTATTGGATAGGCTAGGGGTAGCATGTATTAAATTATACTGTGAGCCAAATGGACAGTTTCCTCACAATCCGGAACCGTTGGCAGCACATTTAACTGATATTTCTGAATTGGTAGTAAAAGAAAAAGCTGATGTTGGGGTTGTGGTAGACCCTGATGTAGACAGGTTGGCATTGATATGCGAAGACGGCTCAATGTTTGGTGAAGAATATACCTTAGTTGCCTGTGCAGATTATGTGTTGGGAAAAACGAAAGGGAATACTGTTTCTAATTTATCATCGTCAAGGGCATTGCGTGATATTACCGAAAAACATGGAGGTAACTACCAAGCCAGTGCCGTAGGAGAAGTAAATGTAGTACAGCGCATGAAAGATATCGATGCCATTATTGGAGGAGAAGGCAATGGCGGCATAATATACCCGGCCTCACATTACGGTAGGGATTCATTGGTAGGAGTAGCCCTTTTCTTATCACATCTGGCCAATAGTAAGCTGTCGTGTAAAACACTTCGCAATAGTTATCCCAGCTATTTTATGAGTAAGAATAAAATTCAATTGACGCCTACCTTAGACGTTGATAAAATCTTAGCGGCCATGGCAACGAAACATGCAGCTGAAGAAGTAAATACCATTGATGGCGTAAAAATTGATTTTGAAAAAGAATGGGTACACCTTCGAAAATCAAATACTGAGCCCATTATTCGAGTCTATACCGAAAGTACTTCACAAAAAAATGCTGATGACTTAGCGAGGCGTATTATGGATGAAATTAAAGCTATAATCACTAAATAGTTAGGAAATGAATATTATTGCGTCAAATCCATCATCTTGATTTCAAGAGTAAGCATTGTTTGGCACAATATGTAAAAAATAAAGATGAAAAAAACAATAATAGCGAGTATACTGTTACTATCACAACTATCGTTTTCACAAATTAAAAATGATACTATTTCAAGAAGAAATACCACTAAAAGAAGAAATGCAAACAACAGAAGAAAAGGGCAGTTTTTTGGTTCTTGGGGCTGGAATAGAGACTCTTATTCAAAATCTGACATTCGGTTTAAAGGGAATGGGTATGATTTTACTATCGAAGATGCGGTAGCCGATGATAAACCGAATCCGTTTGGTATCAAATTCTTTTCTCCCGGTGATATTACCTTGCCACAAACCAATTTAGTACTCGGGTATTTTTTTAAAGATAATTATAATGTCGTTATCGGTTTTGACCACATGAAATATGTAATGCGCCAAAATCAAGATGCTATTGTTAATGGCACCATTCAAATTGGCAACCCTGATTTTGACGGTGTTTATACAAACCAAACCGTAACATTGACAGAAGACTTTTTAAAATTTGAACATACCGACGGATTAAATTATGCATTTGTAGGTGTAAATAGGTTTGATAATTTTAATGAGTTATTAAGAATTAATACCCCTAAATTTGAAGTAAATTTAGAGGAAGGATTGGCTGTCGGATTGTTATACCCAAAAACAAATACAACGTTACTAGGCAAAGAACGCTATGATGAATTTCATGTTTCAGGATATGGAATTTCGGCAAAAGTTGGGCTAAATCTCACTTTTTTTAGGCATTTTTACTTACAAACCGATTTTAAATTGGGTTATATAAATATGCAAGATATCAGAACTACCAAAAGTACGTCTGATAAAGCATCGCAGCACTTCTATTTTTATGAAACTGCCTATACTTTTGGATATCGTTTTCAATTGTTTTAAGCAAAAGCCATTGTAATATGACTAGTTCTAAAGAGGCGTAGCTTGGCATAGCAGCCTTTTTGTTTTTTTTGATAACCAAAACCCTCTTATCTTTGGTAATATAACCGTGTTATGAAGTAAAATAATTTGTAATTTGCGATTTCAAACCAGCGCTTATTTGCAATATGTCACTAGAAGAATATTTCAACAGGTATAGAAAACATATTATTGGCATAGGCCAAACATTTGAATCGCCGTTCGGTAATAAAAAGATACTGTATACAGATTGGACGGCCAGTGGTAGGTTGTACAGGCCTATAGAAGAAAAGTTAATCAATCAATTTGGGCCTTTTGTTGCCAATACACATACTGAAACCTCTACTACAGGTTCAGTGATGACACAGGCCTATCACAAAGCACGAGCCATCATAAAAAAACATGTAAATGCCAGTGAAAATGATTGCTTAATTACCGAAGGTACCGGCATGACAGGCGTTGTCAATAAATTTCAACGTATTTTAGGGCTGCGGATTTCTGAGAATATGAAGGAGTATACTGAGGTTCCTAAAGAGTTGAATCCGATAGTTTTTATTACCCACATGGAACATCATTCAAATCACACATCTTGGTTGGAAACCATTGCCGATGTCGAGGTAATTCCCTGTGACAAAACCGGTTTGGTATGTTTTAAAAGTTTTAAAAAATTACTTGAAAAGTATAAAGATAGAAAGATGAAAATTGCTTCTGTAACGGCATGTTCAAATGTAACAGGTATCAGGACTGATTACCACAGAATGGCAAAAATGGTTCATCAATACGGCGGCTATTGTTTTGTAGACTTTGCCTGTTCTGCCCCTTATGTGCCCATTGACATGCACCCTGATGAAAAAGGTGCTTATTTAGACGCTATTTTCTTTTCGCCACATAAATTCTTAGGCGGCCCCGGAAGTTCTGGAGTACTGATTTTTAATAATAAACTCTATCATAATTCGGTACCCGATAATCCCGGAGGTGGTACGGTTACCTATACCAATCCGTGGGGAGACCATCGCTATATTGAAGATATAGAATTACGCGAAGATGGTGGTACTCCCGGTTTTTTGCAAACCATTAAAATAGCCTTGGCAATCCAATTAAAAGAACAGATGAACCCCGAAAAGATATTGGCGAGAGAGCATGAAATTAACAAGTATATTTTTTCGCAGTTAAAAGGTATCGAAAACTTACATTTATTAGCCGAAGAACACGAAGACAGATTGGGTATTTTTTCATTTTATATAGACGGTTTGCATTATAATTTAGGCGTTAAGTTGTTAAATGACAAGTTTGGCATTCAAACCCGCGGTGGCTGTTCTTGTGCCGGAACTTATGGGCACTATTTATTACATATTGACTTGATGACCTCAGAAGAATTTAAACATAAGATTGAAGAAGGATGTTTGTGGGAGCGGCCGGGATGGATTCGAATGTCTATACATCCAACCATTACCGATAAAGAAGTGGCTTATGTGTGTGAAAGTATTAAAAGCTTAGCTAATAATTATAAAGATTGGGTTGATGATTATGAATACAATGCAACTTCTAATGAATTTGAATATAAACACAATCATGCCTTAGAAAAGAGAATGGTGGAAGAATGGTTTCGCCGGTGAGTTTGTACGATAATTTTTTAGTTATAGCAAAGCATTTCGGGTATTTTGTCTCGGTGTTTAAAGCGTTTATGAGTCCAAAAATAATATTCGGGCTTGGCATAAATTTGATTTTCTAATGCTCGTAGAAACGAATCGGTTAGAGTATAATTCGGCACCTTTTCAGGATAGTCTTCCAATAGTTTAAAAGAAGCCTCGTAATAACCTCTTTTTCTTTTGGTTACATTTAAGAAAACAACTGCGGCATTTACTTTTTTTGCCAGTACTTCGGTGCCGACAAAAACGGGTACTTTCACGCCTAAAAAAGAGGTCCAATAACGTGTGTTATTTAATTTAGGAGATTGGTCGGCAACCATAAGGTACAAACCTAAAATTTTTTCTTTTTGATTTTTCACAAAAGTTTTTATGATGTTATTTTTATCTACCGGCACAGCACCGAAACGGGCTCTGATAGTATAAATTAGATTATTAAAATAGTTGTTTTTTGCCGGTTTATAGACGGCATGCCCTTTATGTGGCATGAACTTTTCCATATTGCCTAGCCATTCCCAATTGCCATAATGCCCACAGATTAGCAATACGCTTTTTTGTTTGCGATATAGTTCTCGGAGTACTTCTGTATTTTTATAGACAAGGCGTTTGTTCAATTCTTTTTCAGAAATGGATAGTGTCTTTACGGTTTCTAATAGTAAATCTGTAAAATGGCAATAGTGTTTTTTAACGAGTTGAGAAATTTCTGTTGGTGTCTTTTCAGGAAATACCAACTGTAAGTTTTGTTGAATAACCTTTCGCCGATACCGAATCACATGGTAGAGTAAAAAACAAAGTACGTCTGAAATGAAATAAATTATCCGAAAAGGTAAAATCGACACAAACCATATCAACGGATATACAAGTATAAAAGTTAAAAATTGCATTTTAAAAAGTAAAAAAAATTGGTAGAAGTCCTATTCTAACAACAAAATTATAAAATTTTTGACGAATGAAGGCGGGAAGCCTTACCGGTAATATGGGCAAAAAACATTCTCATGCCCTGAACGTATTGATAATTATCTAGTTAAGTTGAAGGTTGATTTTTATCTTTATGTTTAAATCGTTTATGAGTCCAAAAATAATATTGAGGGGCTTTATAAATCGATTTTTCAAGCTCTTTTAAATAGAAGTCAGTGATATCATAATCGTTAAAATCGTTTGGATTTTCGGCTAAAAGTTTAAAATTGGTTTGATAATATCCCCGTTTGACTTTCTGTGTCTGAAAAGAAACGACTGCCAAGTTGTGTTTTTTTGCCAATACTTCGGCACCGGTATACACAGGTACCGTAATGCCTAAAAACATTGACCAGTGGTGTGCTTTGTTTAGTTTGGGCGATTGGTCACCCAAAAAACCATACATTGACAAGGTATTTTCATTTGCATTATTTTCTACTACTTCAAAAATTTTCTTTGTAGGGATTAGCGAGGTGTGAAACCGTCCTCGTGTTTCACGGATTTTTTTATCAAAATAAGGATTTTTTAATTTTTTAAAGACGGCATATCCTTTATAGTTCACTAATAAGTTTAGGCAAAAAACCCATTCCCAATTGGCATAATGAGAACCTATCAATACAATACTCTTATGTTTTGCTTCCAATTGTTGCAATAGCTCAATATTGGTAAAAGTATAGCGTTTTAAGATTGTTTTTTCGGAAATGGTAAATGATTTTATCATTTCGATAAAAACATCTGTAAAATGACGATAAAATTTTTTGGCAATAGCTTTAATTTCCTGTGCTGATTTTTGAGGAAAGGCAAGGGTAAGGTTGTAGATAACCGTTTTTTTTCTATAGCCAATAATGTAGTAAACAAGATAATAGAAGCAATCAGAGATAAAGTATAAAATCCTAAATGGTAGTAGAGACCATAACCAAATGAATGGATATACTAATATAAAAACTAAAAATTGCATTCGAAAAATTTTGGCAAATATCGGTATATAAACTTTATCTTTGAAGAAATATTTACAGTAAATGGATAAAGTAGTAGTCATCATTATTATTGCGAATGTGTTGGTATCCCTAAAAGGGTTTTCTGACCGCTCGTTTTTAGAACAATATAAATTTCAAGTAGGGCCCATTTTACAAGGTGATAAGCTGCGGATGTTTACTTCAGGGTTTTTGCATGTAGACCAGATGCACCTCATTTTAAATATGCTAACCTTATATTTTTTTGCAGATAATGTGATTTCTAATGTAGGTGAATTGAAATTTATAATTATTTATATGGGTAGTTTATTGGCCGGTAGTACACTAGGATTGGTTTTTCATAAGAAAGAGCCGTATTATAGCGCGGTAGGAGCTTCAGGGGCTGTGATGGGTGTATTATATGCAGCTATAATGTTAGACCCTAGCTTAAAATTAGTATTTATTTTCTTTCCATTTTTTCCCATTCCGGGATATATTTTCGGAGTAGGCTATTTATTATATTCTATGTACGGCATGAAAGCACAATTGGGCAACATAGGCCATAGTGCGCATTTAGGAGGTGCTGTTGGAGGATTTGTATTGACCATAGCATTATACCCGCAAGTATTGATAGAAAATAAAATGATTGTAGGGGCATTGGCTGTGCCTATTGTTTTATTGTTTTTATTTAAGGATAAATTAGAGAGAAGGTAAAAAATAATTATAGGTTAAGCATTGTAGAGTTTTTTTCTTTTAAATCCGATAAACAATCCAATAATTCCTATTAAAAAACAAATTACAAACCAAAACATAATATCGTAATTATCTTTGATGATTCTATAGATGAGTGTAAAAAGAAATAAAATAAACCCGATAATTTCCCAGAGTTTATCATTTTCTATTCTTTTTTTGGAGTTTAAAGTGGGAGGTAGGTTCAATAAAATTTTGAGTTCATTCCAATCCCAAAATAGCAACAGTAAATTTGCCAAGAGCATCAATCCGGTTATTACCGGTGTAAATGCAAAATAATACGATAGGGTGATAACAAAGATATTGGTTATAATAGGAAGGTTTATCAAAGCACCGAGTTTTGAATACCTTTGAGTTACTAGTAAAAAGCCTGCCAACAGTTGGGCTATTCCAATAAACTTCCAATACAAACCTGACTGGTAGAGGGTTTCAAAAAAATGCCAAGCACTGTTAATAGGATTTAATTCGCCACTTTCAAATGTAAATCGTTTGCCTTTAATTTTGATGATACTGGCAAACACAAAAGTACATCCGAGGGCATACCTTGTGTAAATAATTAGTATTTGAGGCCAAAATTTCTCTTTTATTTTAGTATACATTTTATAACTTGTTTTACTGTGAGAAATGGTTAAATTACTGTATAATTGTTAGTCACCGCTTAAAAGCGAAGGTACTGTTTTAGGGTATGCCATTCGTAAGAATTGATATCCGATACCGGTTACTCCAGACATAAGGCCTAGTGTGTACCTACTCTTATCTCCAATATTCCAACCGTTATGTTGAATAGATTTCATGAGTGATTGTAAGATGTTATCTAACTTTTTTTGAATGTTATGGTCGTTGTAATACAAGCTATATTGAAGGAGGAGTTCAAGGTTTCCAAAATCACCAAAAGTGAGGCTTTGTTTTCCGCCAAACCCTTTTTCTAAAGTAGTTTGTAAGGCAATTTCTAAATCTTTCTTAATATTAAAATGTTGAATTCCTGATTTTAATAATGACAATCTTGCCAAGCCAATTCCGGGGGCACCATGTGCCCAAGCGGTTGAGCATACTTTTTCATTAGGATATGTAGAAGTTACAACATCTCTACAATCTCTCCAGTTGTTTTGACTTTCTATAAAAAGGGTATTTTCATACTTTAAAATCATCTGTACCGCATCTCGATAAATGGCCTTTTTCGTAGCCTTATACAGTTTAGAAAATGCTAGAGAGAATCCTGAAGCGCCATGGGCTAATCCACTTAAAGGTACTTTACTCGCTATTTTCCAAGCGATAAAATTAGAATTGTGAATGGCATTGTTTAACAAGTGGTTTGCTGCTTTTTCTGCCAATATTAATGCTTTGTTTGATTGGCTATATGAATAATAATTTAAGCAAGCTACTATAAAACCCGCCGTTCCTTTTAAAAGAGAATAATCTTTATCTCTTTCTATCAAGGCCTCAAAATTGATGGTATCTAAATAAAATTCAATTTTGTTGAAATACAATACCTTGTCGTAAAGATTGCCCAATTTAGTGTATAGGTCAATGATACTTCCCCAACCGGCATACAACCCTAATACTTTAATTGAGTTTTTTGCTTCATCAATTCTTTTTTCTAAATAGCGTAAGGCCTTATGCGAGATTGTCTTATATTTTTCATTTCCGGTTACTCTGTGTAGATAGGCAAAGAATAAAATTTCTCCGGGCATTCCGCTAAATAAATCATAAAAGGCTTCAGAAATTCGGTATTCTTTTGCTTCTAAATCGGCAGCTTTAAAAACGAGCCAGTTACACGTGTCGTCGTTGCAATGGATAGATTCAATAATATAATCGGCCACTTTGATACTCTCGGCTAACAATTGTTCTCTACGGGGTTTTATTTGCTCTTTATTAGGATTAATTTTCACAATTAATGGTGTCTTTTTATCGGTAGAGAAATTAATTGCAAATGAAGTGTCGATAATCCATAATTGTTTTTTTAAATCGGCTTCAGACAGTGTGTCAATCTTTCTAAAGACCGTATTGATTCCGGTATCATCAAAAAAATTCTTTAAATACTTATCGTCTTCATACCATAAATGACGCGAATTTACCCTCGTTGTAAATAACGGTACTTCTCTTTTCATGAGGCTTTGTTCTTCAAAACCAACCAGTTTTTCAATAAGGCGATATACTTTTATCCTTTCTTGTAATAATTGAAAATGTTTTTTGGCAGCATTTTCATTTTCTAAAATTTTCGGATGTGTACTTTCTTCCAGTAAATGAATATACGCTATGGTATTTCTAAATAAAACGCGTACTTCATCATTTCTAAAAATGGAGAGGTTGGCTTTAACAAGTTCTTTATTATTGCTTAGAGATGCATACACTTTTTTAAAGCCTCTTTTAAAATGAGGCAAATATTTTTTATCGATAGTTATTTTTTGATTGTTTAATAAAGGGACATTTTTACCTCCGATTAACGTTCCTTTATCTCTTATAAATGAGATGTCATCACCATCCATTTTTAGCACCATATTTGCTAATAAGCCTTCTTTATTTTCAACATCAGATAAACCACTGATATCAATTTTATTTTTATCAGAAGAAATAGTACTTGGTAAAATACCTGTCCTTAAAACAGATTGATCAATTCCTTGATTGGTTTCGGTTCCTAGAATGGGCAAATAAGGATAAAAGAAAGATTCTAAGTCAATCAACACAGGGTGCTCTCCATGGGCAATAATATTTTCGTAATGAAAATCAGTGGCTTCCATGGCATATAAAACAGCCAAATAGGCTCCTTTTCTAAAATAATACCGTTCTATTTCTTGGATTGTAGCACATGATTTATATGTTATATATTCAACCCAACCATACGATTCAAAACGCAGTGTTTTAGGAGTTAAGAACCCAATGTTTACCTGTTCATCGAGCTTGGATAGAAAACATGAGAAATGATAATCTATAGATAAATTTCTAGGTTTATAGATTAGTTTGTTGCCCGACTCGAATTCAATAAGAGCCACAGATTTTCCTCCTCGATGCCGATCGCCCAATCCGAAAGTAATTCGTTTAATAGTACCTAATTCGATATTTTTGAAAAATAGGTTTTTGATATTTTCAAAATCTTTTTCTAATCGTGTAGCAAGAAGTTGTGTTTGATTTAACCATACTTGGGCTTCGCTAATGAGCCATTTTTCTAAAAGCGGATATTGGCTTAAAATATATTCTCTAATTTCAGGCTCCTTTAAATAATCACTAAATGATTTTAACCGTTCTATTTCGTTAGCCTCGGTAAAATGGCCTTGCTGCTTTAAAATTTTGTAATTGGCTACTAATGTTTTAAGTGATAAAGAGAGTAAATTATCTAAGAGGTTGTGAATAATTACATTATGTGAATTGACAAATAAGCCTGTAAACCTTGTATTGGTTGTAGCATTGAGTTTTTGTACTGTTTTGTTAATGAGCGGAAGGCAAAGGTTTAGCAATCCGGTTTCAAAATTATTAGAACCGAAATCAATAAAGATTTGATTTTGTTTTGTAATTGTTGTTTCCATTAGATAAAGTGATTAGAGCTTATTTAAAATCTTGCTATAGGTTTTAATGCCTTTTTGAGCACAATCGAGATGAGGTATTGTTTTATTAAGTTACCATTTCCGACTGTACTCAAACAGACATAAATGTTACTTTTATGATAATTTAAAATAGGGTTATAAATTATCAAGAAAGTTTTAGAAAGGCCAAGGCCAGCAAGATTTGCCGGTACCGTTACATTCACCACTTAAGGTGCAAATGTATCCTGAAGACCTGAAAGGCTCTTGTTGTCCACCTGTTATGGTTTCTAAATTTACTTCGGGAGAACCAATGATATCCAAAAGTTCTTCTTTGTTTTTGCCATTTTTCAATGCTTTAATGATTTCATTTTTTTTCATAATAAAAATAATTAAATTGTTTTACCTACTCTTGTTTTGGCTTTTCGGTTTACGCCACAAATTGCTGCAACAAATTCAGAAACAAAATAATATGTAAATATTTGAATATCAAAAAATTACATCTTTATATTCATAAATTTAAACTGTGTATTTATAAATTTTAACAACTGAAACTATGAGGTAATAATCAGCTATTAAGGCTTTTAGATGTGATTAATTGCCTTCATTTGAAACCGAGTTAAAGATTGTGTAGAATTTGTAATTTGAGAAGCCTTTTTACGATACCCGAGTAATGATATGAATAAAAACTAGTGTCAAAAATTGGTTAGGGCTGTCGTATTGAAATGATGTTTATTAGGGGCATCAACTAAAAATGCCCTACAAATTGTAAGGCATTTTCTTTTTAATGAATTGATTGCTTTTCCTTTTTCTATTTTCTACTTCTGGTGATTGTTCTTTTTTTGGAAGAAGTTGTACTCCTGCGTTGGTAAGAACTATTCCTAGAAGTTGAGCGTTGCTGTGCTTTTCTCGGTTGTTGGGCTCTTGCCCTTGTATTTTGATAGGCCCTTCGTTGCGTTGTGCTGTTTTGTTGTATTCTTCTAGTAGGCGTATTTCTGCGTTCAACGGCTCTTCGCTGTGTGTTTCTTGCCGATGAATTTCTGCGCTCAACAGCCCTTCTTTGAGAGGTATTTTGCTGTACAGACCTTCTTTGATTAGGCTGTAACCTATTGTTGTTTGCTTGCCCAACAGACCTTCTTTGCGAAGTATTTGCAGGTTTTCTTCGATTGTTTTCAGAAACACGGCGTTGTGTATAAACACTTCTGTTTGATTGAGATGGGTTTGTACTACGTTGAGACGACGACCTTCTGATAGAAGTATTTCTTTGAATGTTACGATTACCATTGTTAGTGGTTCGTTGTGCACCTCTTCTTTGTATCGCAGTACCGTTTCTAAGTTGCCTATTAGCTGTAGTAGAACGCCTTGTTTGCGTAGCCTGCCTTCTTACTGAAGCGCTATTTCTCGCAATGCGGCTGCCGGCAGTAGAACGCCTTGAATAATTCCTGTCATTACGGGCGGTGCGTATTCTTGAATTGATACCTCTAAAAGAGCGGTTGCCAATATAATTTCTATTGCTGCGATAGTTTCTTCGATAATCATTATAACCATAGCGAATGGGGTTGTAATATCTTCTATAAGGCCTATAGCTTACGATACAATCAGCATAATAAGGCCTTACAAAATAGTTGTAATAAGGATTATAAACATAGCGCCTGTTATACCTATTGATATAACCTGTATAGTAAGAATAGTTTCCATAGTGGTCATAATACACATGCAATCCGCCTACTCTAATCAATCGGCCGTCATTGTAATAAATACGGACATTGCCGGCTTGGCTAATCCTTCCGTAATAGTCGTAATAAATAGGTACATTTTCAATTTGGATAATGGCACCGTATTCATCATACTGCACATAAGCATCGTAGTTGTATCCTGAGTTATAACTAATACTTACATTCCCGATATTGACACCTACGTGTACGTCATTTCTTGGATTGATATAAAAATCAAACTCCCCATTTTGAAATACCGAAAAAGTAATTCCTCTTTCAGCAAACGTAAACATTTCACCATAACCGTTATAAGAAGGCTTATGAAAACTATTTTTAGTTACAGTACTTGCAAAAATATTGGGAGAAAGGCTTAATGAGAGGATTGTTACAACTAATAATGCTACTTTTTTCATGATATGTGTATTAAGTTTATAGTATAAATTAGTGTTGGTTAGCACTATTTCCATAACATTTACAAACAACGTGCCAAAAATAAAATAAGACTTTGAGCCTTCTTGTTAAAAAGCGCTTTTTAATACGCCGGATAAAAAAGAATGAAACTAAAATAACGCTCGTAAATTAATTATAAATCGATATTTTTACCCCACTCTAATGTGATGTCATTTTAAAAATAAAAAAAGAAAGCACTTAAGCACTTAAAATTTGCACTACGTCAATGTCATATTGCCCATTCCGTTGCAACGATTGTTTACCTATCGGATAACGCAGGCAGAGGCTACTTTTTTAGAAGTAGGAATGCGCGTGGCTGTACCTTTTGGAAAGTCAAAGATATATACCGCTTTGGTTCTTGAATTACATCAACAAGCCCCGGTTGCTTATCAGGCAAAAGATATTTATCAAATATTAGACGATGAACCTTTAGTAACACAAAAACAGTTTGAACATTGGCGATGGATTGCAGATTATTATATGTGCTCTCTCGGAGAAGTAATGCGCTCGGCCATACCGTCAGCATTTTTATTGGAAAGTGAAACACAAGTAATTAAAAAACATAATTTTACTGATGAGAGTGTACTCAATGACGATGAGTTTTTAATTATGGAAGCCTTAGGACACCAATCAAAATTGCCTATTAAAAAAATCAGTGATATTTTAGATAAAAAAAGGGTATTGCCTATTTTACAAGGTTTGTTAAAAAAAAATGCGATTGCTTTACACGAAGAAATTACCGAACAATACAAGCCTAAGCTGGTTAAATATGTCAAACTCAACACAAAATTTTCTAATGAAGGCCAACTAAATACATTGCTAAAAAGTTTACAAAAGGCGAAACAACAATATAAGGTGGTATTGGCGTATTTCTCTTTAAAAGCTAAAAGTAAAAAGCCCGTAAAACTAAAAGCCCTAAGAGAAGAAAGTAAAGTTTCCCAAGCGGTTATCAAGGCATTGATAGATAAAGAAATAGTAGAAATCTATACAGTTCAAACAGATAGGGTACATTTTCAGGATGCAACAAAAAAAATTAAGCAATTATCCGATTTTCAAAAAGATGCTTATATAAAAATAAAACAATCATTCACTACTAAGGAGGTTACTTTACTGCACGGAATCACTTCCAGTGGCAAAACTGAAATTTATGCAACGTTAATTGATGAAGTATTACAACAACAAAAACAAGTCTTGTATTTAGTACCCGAAATAGCGTTAACAACGCAGTTAATTGAACGGTTACAATGTTATTTCGGAAATAAAATTGCCGTTTTCCATTCGAAATATTCATTAAATGAACGTGTAGAAGTTTGGAATAATGCGTTGCACAATTCACCCAAAGCCCAATTGGTATTAGGGGCGCGGTCTTCGTTATTTTTACCATTTTCTGATTTGGGCTTGGTGATTGTTGATGAAGAACACGAAACATCGTATAAACAATTTGACCCGGCACCTCGGTATCATGCGCGAGATGCAGCTATTGTATTGGCAAAGTTGCACCGGGCAAAAGTAATCTTAGGAAGTGCTACGCCATCTATTGAAAGTTACTATAATGCGCAACAGCAAAAATACGCACTCGTAACCCTTAATAGACGTTTTGGCAATGTATTACTACCCGAAATTGAATTGGTAGACATTAAAGAAGGATATCGTAAAAAACGAATGACCGGGCATTTTTCTGAACGCTTGTTACAACTAATTCAAGAAGCATTGGCAGAAAAAGAACAAGTTATTTTATTCCAAAACCGCAGGGGATATTCGCCTATTGTACAATGTAATACTTGTGGTGTTTCGCCACAATGCCCTAATTGCGATGTGAGTTTGACTTACCATAAATACCGCGATGAACTGCGTTGTCACTATTGTAATTTTCACAAAGCTATGCCTAAAACCTGTTCGGCATGCGGAAATCCTACATTAGATACCAAAGGCTTTGGTACAGAACAAATAGAATTAGAGTTAAAAACACTTTTTCAGGATGCCAATATCGGTAGAATGGATTTAGATACCACAAGAGGTAAATACGGTTATCAAAAAATATTGAATGCTTTTACGGCACAAGAAATTGATATATTAGTGGGTACGCAGATGCTTTCAAAAGGATTGGATTTCGCCAATGTATCATTAGTAGGCGTATTAAATGCCGATAATATGCTAAATTTTCCTGACTTTAGGGCACACGAAAAAAGTTTTCAATTATTAGTACAGGTTTCGGGTAGGGCAGGGCGTACCAAAAGGGGAAAAGTAGCCATCCAAACCTATAACCCGTATCACCAAATACTACAACAAGTTACTACCAGTGACTATAAAACCATGTATAAAGAACAGCTCAATGAACGCTATCAATATCACTATCCTCCATTGGTACGGCTCATTAAAATAACCTTAAAACACAAAGATTATACAAAAGTAACAAACGGTATAGAATGGCTGTACAAGTCATTATTTAATACTTTTGGCGAACAAGTATTGGGGCCGTCTAGCCCTTCAATTTCGAGAATTAGAAACCAACACATTAAAACGGTATTGATAAAACTGCCGAAAGAAAAATCACTAAAACAATCAAAGGCCATCATCCAAAAAA
Source organism: Flavobacteriia bacterium (assembly GCA_011330545.1). GTDB lineage: Bacteria > Bacteroidota > Bacteroidia > Flavobacteriales > Flavobacteriaceae > Aureibaculum. The sequence goes on along the minus strand of DRQI01000165.1, from coordinate 13,676 downwards.
TTAGAAACAGCTTTCTATCGATTGCTGATTTTAGGGCCATAAGGTTTAATATTGATGTAGATGCCTATTAGACTGTAATTGTTTATCAAAAGGTATTTTAATCTACTTAGCCGGCAAAGCTGGTTCGCCGACCCCTTGAGCCGGAAATAATAATGTTTGCGTGGCAAACTCAATTTAATCCTTCGATGGCGCTGCTTCGCGGTTGTTTATTGTTATTACCAACTATTTCTAAGCTCACTTTTTCCTTATTTATAATTTCATATCATTATAAAATACACATAGTCAGATGTTTATGGTCAATCAGCGGAGCTTCATCATTTTTTTTCACTTTTCTAGAAACATTTTGCACCATTCTTGCGTCTTTACTTCGAAGACATAAGAGAACGATACAATTTGAAAGTGATTCACATATATAAAAAAGAATTCGACTTGATAAAAAAAGCATGCGCTAATAATCGCGAGGCACAATATCAATTGTTTATCAAATATTCGCCTAAAATGTTAAGTATATGCAGGCAATATATTAAAGACATACATTATGCAGAAGAGGTAATGTTAAACGGATTCTTAAAAGTTTTTACGCACTTAAAAGCCTATGAGGCCAAGGGCAGTTTTGAAGGATGGATACGAAGGATTATGATTAACGAAAGCATTTCATTTTTACGAAAACGCAAACGATGGGTTTTTGTAGAAGACGAATCATATTTTACAGAAACAGTAAGCAATCATTACGAAACCGAAAATAATGTAAGTGAATTACAGCATTTAGTAGACAATTTACACGATGACCTTAGAATAGTTTTCAACCTATATGTTGTTGAAGGCTATAAACACAAAGAAATAGCCAAGCTGTTACATATTACTGAAAGTGCATCGAGAATTCGATTTTTTAGGGCTCGAAAACAATTACAAGCGCAATATGTACGGTTAAAAAAGTTAAAAAATGAAAAATAAGATAGAAGATTTAATTCGTGAAGATTTTCTCAAAAGGGAAATTCAGCCCAATGCAAATGCGTTTGAGCGTTTGAGTGAGAAACTCGAGAAACAAGCAGTTTCGAAAAGAAAAAAATGGGTAAGAGTGTTGGCGTATGCAGCAAGCCTTGTAGGAATAATTTTTTTACTGAAAGCTGCCTTTAAAACTGGAGACGGAACTTCTACTGATAAGAGAACCATTACGAATGTGCAACCCAAAGATTCGGCTGTTGCGCCTGTTGATGAGAAAGCTACTGTAATTGCCGTTGAAGAGCCGGAAAATACATTTGAAGATACCGTTGAAATAACAAAAACAAGCAAAGTTATACTCATTACAGAAAGCAAGGCTACAAGTTTTTCAAAAAAAGTTACCCCACCGGCAGAAGTGAAAGAACAGAAAGCAATAGTGCCGCAAACAACCACAATTGCCATTGTAGCAGATACTTTCAAATTACCTATTGATATTACAGAAGTTACCGATGCCGAGCTAGATGCATTATTGGCTGCCGCTAATCAAACCCTTCCTAAGAACGGTGGTGACAGTATCAGCATCAATGCAAAATCAATGCTCTATGAAATTGAAGTAGAAATTAACAAACCCTTGCCCGAAAAAGTAATGTTAACCCTTAAAACAAGTATCACAACGGTAAAAGAACTCGTGAAATCCACTGAAAAGGAAAATAATTAAATTAAAGATTATGATAAAAATAGTAAGTACCCTCATTGTATTTTTAGTAATTGGTTTTGTAAACATACACGCCCAAGAACAATCGTTTGAAAAAAAAGTAAAAATACTTTCTGATAAGATTGAAGCCATAACTGCCGATGAGCGGTTGTCACTTAAAGAAGAAATCAAAGTGATTAATAGGCGGCTTAAAAATAATGAAATTACAGAAACCGAAGCCCAACAGCTCAAAAAAGAAGCGGCAGAAAGGTCGGCATTAAAAATCCGCCAACGGGTTTCTGCTATTGAAAAGCAATTACAAGATTTAATTCAACATAAAGTTGATGATGAAATTTTTACCGAAGAAAATAGAAGGCGCTTTAGAATCGGTGGCTTTGATATAGACTATGATACCAAATACCATAAAAGGTATAGAGATAGGTATAGAGGGAGAACCACTTCATATACTGTGTTGGCATTCGGACTAAATAATTTGGCCATCGATAATTCTTTGAGTTCTATTGACGATTCTGAATTTAATTTTTGGAAGTCGCACTTTTTTGAATTGGGTATTAATTACAAAACCAGAATTTTTGAAAACAACAGTCTTTTTTATGTAAATTACGGATTATCAGTAATGTATAATACTTTACGTCCCCAAAAGAATCAATATTTTATTGCTAATGGCAATATAACTACACTCCAAACCCATAGCATAGCATTGGATAAATCTAAATTTAAGAATGTACAGTTGGTGGTGCCCTTGCTAATAGAATTAGATTTTAGCAAGCCCACATCTGCGAAAGAAAGTGATAAAATACGGTATCGTACTAACAAAAGTGTGCGATTAGGGGCAGGAGGTTTTATTGGAATTAATTTAAAAACAAAACAAGTACTAAAATACGAAGAAAACGATATCAACGTAAAAGATATCCAAAAAGGCGATTTTAACACTAATAATTTTGTGTACGGACTGAGTGCCTTTATCGGCCATAAAGACACCAGTTTTTATGTAAAATACAATTTGAATGAATTGTTTAAAAATACTGCAACAGCACAAAATAATATTTCATTTGGCGTGCGGTTTGATTGGTAATGGATTCTTGAAGATTCACAGTCAAATTATATTAGCAGGAAAGCTGTCTAAAAGTAACATTTTTAGACAGCTTTACAGTATCTATTGTATTTTAAACTTGCAGCCTATTTCTTCGCCAAAAAAGAAATCTCCGTTGTATTCAAGGCCTAAGATATTTTTACCGACGGGGCATTCGTGCCAAAGGGCTCTCTTTTTACTGACAATGAGAATTAATTTTGAGTAATCTTTCAATTTATAGGAAACAGTAATTGTATAATCTCTTTCTGATTTTAAGAAGTTGAATTTCCTATCTTGTTTTTCTACGGTAGCACGAATGGGCTTGCCAAACCTGAAAACCTCCTTTCTCGATTTCACTCTTTTTCTTACTTTTTTAATCATAGAGAATCCCATGATACTCATTGCTAAAAAGAATATTCCCGGAAAAATCATGTCAAACTTAAAAATGCTAATCGCAAAAATATAAAGGCCTCCAATAAGAAAAAAGTAGCCGAAAAAACGATACATTCTCAATCCTTTTACAAAAGCCGAACTGAAAGGCTGCACTGCTCTAGGGGTCGTTTTTTGTATTGCAATTTTTCTAAAGACTGGTTGTTTGGCCAACTGTAAATTTTTAAAAAATTCTATAACCTGCAATTTTTTCTTTACCTTCCGGCATATCAACCGTAACCGAATAAGCAACTTGTTTGCCATTTGAAAAATTGAAAAAGCCTAAAAATCGAGCCAAACTTTTTTTGCCGTCTTTTACTTCAACCAAACCATAAGGTTGGTAATCAACTATATCGCCGTACCTTTCGGTTAATTCTGTGGTATACTTTTTTAGGCTTTCTACAACAGATACGCCGATATAATCGCTATTTTTATAATTATCTATTCTCTCAAAATCCCCACTCATAATACTTTCTGAGAAAATGGTATATGCTTTTATTTTTGGCAATAAACGTTGTAAAAGCCGTACCGGAAAAGAGTAAGCAAGCGTATCATTTTTAGAGTTTATAAACTCAACATGCAGTTCTGTATAATTATTTTTTTCTTTTTTATCAAAATTTTTAAAAACGGTTAAGGCAATATTTGCGGCACTTTCTGTTATTGGCAAACTATCTAATAACTTACTGTCTGATAATTTTATATTAAACCGTTTTATCGTTTTTTTGCCTACTGCTGAGCTAATTCCTTTTGAATAAGAAGCCGTTGCATTGTAGAGCGCAGCAACTTCATCTAACCCTTTTTTTTCGTTTTCACTGGCACAACTAATTAGTAAAAGTGATGCCAAAATTATATAAATTGTTTTCATTTGGTAAAGATTTTTGGTAGTTGATTTGGTTATGGTATTGTTATAGTATAGGTGTAAATTTTATAAATTATTTATTCAGTTCATATTCTAAGGCTATCTTCACTAACCCTGCCGTATTTCGGGCTCCCACCTTAATAAGCATATTGCGGCGGTGGGTTTCTACGGTGCCAAAGCTAATATGTAATTTGGTTGCAATTTCTTGCGTAGTATATTCATCTAAAATAAGGCATAACACTTCTTTTTCTCTCCGTGATAACGTTGGAAAAGGATTGGATGTTTTGCGAGAATTATTGGCAATACTATTCAGCACAATTTCATTAACTTCTTTATCTAAATACATTTTTCCTTCATATACCTTGTTTATGGCATTGATAACTTCATCTTGTCCTGCATTTTTAAGGATATATCCTTTGGCTCCATTATTAAGCATCATTTTTATTAAACTACTTTCGCTATGCATAGAGATGGCTATAATCTTTAGGGTTTTATCTAATTCTAAGAGCCTTTTGCATGTGTCAATACCATTTATTCCGGGCATATTAATGTCTAACAATATTACATCTACATTACCTTTTTTAATTTTTTCTATTGCTTCTTCACCATGGGTAGCAACCCCAACCACCGCAATTTCTTTTTCAGGTTGTAATATTAACTGCAAGCCGTCAATTACCATTTTGTGATCGTCAATAATAAAAACTTTTATCATGTTGGGGTATTATAATTCTTGATATTTTATGGCCTTATATAATAGTATTTAACCTTTTACTTTCAAATTTAATACTGAAATGTCTATTTTTTATAATGAATGAAAGGGGCTACATTTTTTTAAAAGTATTAAATATATTTAAAATATTCTTAATAAAAAATACAAGCTATGTTGCTTACTGACATTCTCTATAGGAGAATTGCATCTGTATAATTTTCTTTAATAAATTCTCCAACTTCTTTTTCAACAACTTTCATTTTTTTATGAAAGAAAATAAAGTATACCAATATTGGCAACAATATCCCTAAAAGAACTAGCAAGATAGTATAAATTATTTGTGCCGGCATCGTAGAGAAATTACCATTTATAATAAGGCTCTTTTTTCGTACCAGTATCACAGTGCCGATAATATTATTCTTGGCTACTACAATAACACTTTTCTTTCGGGGTGAAACCTTATATTTACCGTTAAATTTTGCTGAAATAGCTTCCATCAACCGGTCTCTGGAAATGGAGTTTTCTTTGATTTTTAATTTCATAATTTGGGTTTTTGTATCTGAAGAATCGATAATTTTTATGTGCTGCTGTAAAAATATTTTTAAATTATCTATTTTTTTATATGAAATCTGATAGAAGTGAAAAATCTATGAAATCATAGAGGGTGTACGCAAAACTATTTTCTAGGTTTTGTAGAGATAATTAGTATAAATTCGGCTTCTTCCAGCTTATCGGCTCCTGTGATACCTATTATTATCCGATACGGATTATTAATTGCAACCAAATTTTTTATCGTGCGAATATGGCCTTGTTTTTTTCCTTTTTTTGAGAAACTAAGTTTGTAATCTGCTTCACAACGAATACAACTTGGTAGGTTTGGCACTAAGTAGTTGCTGTTTATGCCAATTTCATAAGCATAGATACTCAAATTTACAGTTGGGTCTTTTGGGATAACGGTTATGGTAATTTCACTTTGTTTTGGGATAATACCTGAATAAAATACATGTTTGCCGGTAAATTTCGATTGTTGGGTTTTAGGAAAACAAGCATTTTGCTTATTCCAAGCCCAAGATAAATCATGTAAAAAAATACCTTGGTTGAGGTTAACAGTATCCATAACTTTTGTATTTGCCACCAGTTTTATGTTGTGAACGGTAGGTTGGCCCTGTGCGTGTATTAAGGATACAATAATTATAGGCAATGTAAAAAATATGTTTTTCATTTTACTGGTTTTGTAATTTGTTAAATGTTTCGTTTTATTATGAAAGAATAGGGTAAACTAATTATATAAAGTAAAAATTACCTCTACGAAAACCTATAGTGGCAAAAAATCTATGAATTCTACTAGGTTTCTGTAGTAAGGCTGGCCTCTAAGAATGATAAGATAAGTTGCAGGTACTTTTTAATAATTTAAGCTGCCGATTAAAGCAAAGGTATATTTATGGTTATGGTTGTGCCGTTTCCGTGTTGGGTGTCCCAATGAATGATTCCGTCTAAAAATTCAACACGGCTATTTATACTCTTGAGGCCTAAGCCATTATTTTTACGTGCTTCGCTATAATTAAAACCTTTGCCATCGTCTTCAATAATAAGGTTTAATTCATTTTTATAACCTAATAACTGAATGAGTATGTTTTTAGCCTGCGCGTGTTTTCTCATATTTGAAATTATTTCTTGAATTAAGCGATAAATCATTACTTTTTTAGTGTCACTTATGTTCGTTGGCAAATTATTTATTTCTACAGTAACCTGATATCCTTGTTCCCTCAGTTGTTGGCCGAGGTCTTCAATGGCACTCTGAAGTCCTGAAATGCTGAGCGAATGTGGCATCATATTATGAGAAATTCTTCGTACTTCTAAACAGGCTTCATCAATTAATTGATTGGTTTTTTTTGTTAAGGGAATCCCTTCCAATTTTTCAACTTTTTTTTGAATCGAAACAAAATAGGCTTTGATAGTACTTAACAATCCGCCAAGGCTATCGTGTAAATCTTTTGCAATTCGGAGTCGCTCTACTTCTTGTCCTTCAATCATACTATTGAGGGCTATTAGTTTATTTTTTTGTTGTAAATCAATTATTTTTTGTTGTTGAAGTGTTTCGGTTTGTACGGCGATTGTCTTTTGGTATTTAATTCTTTTTTTAAAGAAAATAAATAGGCCTATAGACAAAATGCCGACACTAATTAATCCGAAAAGAATTTGGTTTTTTTGCCGATTCTTTTTTACAATAATTAGATTTTGCTCAGCAATCTCCCGTTCTTTTTTTTCGGTTTGATACCGTGTTTCTAGTTCATAGACCGTCTCATCGCGTTGCCTTTTCTTAATTTCTTCGTATAGGTATAAATATTCATCTCTATAATTTAAGGCTTTTTTATAATCGCCAAATTGAGTATAGTAATTAGATATAGACAATATCATAATACTTTTCTTTCTCAATGCATTAGATTCATTGGCATAGTTGATGGCTCTTTTTAAAATAGGCTTCATATTTGCCGAATCTTTTAAGGCAGTTTTAGCGTCTATTAAAAAAGAAAGGTGTTCTTCAGAATCAGTATTATCAGGATGTTGTACGGTAGCTTTTTCTAAAAACGGAATGGCTTTTTTATATTTTTTTTGGCGGATGTAGAGGTTTCCGAGGTTTGCATAGATAGAAAAATCCATTTCTCGCTGAACATTGATATTTAAACTTTCAAGTAATAATTTTTCGGCTTCATTATAATTTTTTAGCGAAGAATTTACCGAGCCTAAATTTACCAAACACTTTTTTTGTAGGCTTAAATTATTTTCGGCTTTTGCCCTTTTATAAGCAATAGTATAATATTCTTTTGCTTTTTTATAATTATCAGACGTGTGGAACATAACCCCTAGCGAATGATAAATTGAAGTTGCATAGGCCAAGTCGTTGGCTTCACAAATTTTTATCCCTTCAAAATAAAATTTACTTGCGAGGCTATAATCGCCTTTTACGGCTTCATAATAAAGCCCTTTAGTTTCTAAAGAGATGGCTTCTCCCAATTTATAATTGTTCTCTTTCGAAAAAGTTAAAGATTTATTGGCAATAAGTAAGGCACTGTCGTTTTCGATGATAATATATTCCCATGCTAAATCTGCATAAAGTGTTACTTTGTCAGAAATAGTAGAAGTAGTGTCAATGGCGGCTTGCAATTGCTGCTTTTCTGAAACATTTTGAGAAAAAATAAAGATTGGAATTAAGAGGAAACAGAAGGGCTTCAAAACGATGGAGTTAGTGATTATATTTCTTTAAAATTTTTGTATGATATCATTTTAGGCCAGTATTGAGAGTTCGCTTATTTTTTAACCGAATGGGTATAGAATGATTATCATAAAAATAATTGCTACTAAAATACAAACATTAAATAACTTCGATAGTTAATAAAATTAGATGCGTGTAATTCTATATAAATAGAATCTTAAAAAAAGGAGTAATGATTTTGATAAGTTGAAACTACGTTGGTTTATTTTCAAATACTATTAGCATGGCTTTATCAAAATAAATGAGTTAAATAAAAATATTTACCAACATCTGTATGTAACCTTACATATGCCGGTAAATATTTTTATTTGGATAACTACTTTTTTTAGAGACTAGTTCATTTTTATGATTCCCTTATCTTTCTTAGCTATGTTCTGCAACCTCACAGCGCGTTTCTTTTGTTTTGCAATGTTTAAAAACCCTTTTGTTTTTATGGCATACTTAAATTTATTACTAAAAGAGTTATTTTTTAGTTTGACAGAAATTGACTTTCCATGAACGTTTTTGATAATAAATTTTTTAGTGCTAGTGTCTTTTCCATTAGGGAATGAATATTCGGTATAATTATTTTTTGCTCCTGATTCTAGGTCCCAAGTACAAATAATAATGTCAGTTTGTGCTTTTCCACCGGTTTTTTCAATTTCTATTTCTACCCTGTCCCAGAGCATGCCAGTGGTATTAAATACGCGAACTCCGCCAACACCGGCTTTTACAAGTGTACCGTATTGTTTAATTTGGTCTTTTTGTACCGGTAATGCCCTTGGCCCCAAAGTTGTCCAAGATTGGCTATTTTCGTTAAAAACAAAATTGTGAAATTTTACAGAGGCCTCTGAGATGGCATTTACTGCTGTTGCATTTTGGCCGACAACAGGAATTAATGTCAATGCCTCTTGCCCGATTGGATGTACACTAGTGTATAGTTCTTTCCAAGCACTTTTTAAAACACCTCCAAAACCATTGCACGATTGGGCAAAAGCACTAAGAGAAAGTGTACATAGTAGAATTACTAATAAGGATAATTTTTTCATGATATTAAGTTTATATGTTAATAATAGGGCTAAACTACTCATACTTAACAGTTTTAATATCTATGAAAACTATGATAAAATAAAAATGTATGAATTCTAGTAACTTGTATTTATAGTTGAAACTCTACTATAGAAATCAAAAAAAGGCTGAGGTTGATTGATAAAATTACGTGCAAGGCCTGTTAGTGTTTTATGGGTAGTTTTACTTATTTTAGTGTGCCAAGTAAAGAACTAATGATTACCTTTCAATAGGTTCCAACAAATCCCACAAATTGCCATAAAGGTCTTTGAAAACAGCCACTGTTCCGTAGTTTTCTTTTTTAGGAGGCCTTACAAAACAGATTCCCTTTTTGAGCATCGCATCATAATCTCTCCAAAAATTATCAGTGTATAAAAATAAAAACACGCGGCCACCACTTTGGTTTCCTACGGCAGCTTTCTGTTTTGGCCCCACAGCCTTAGCGAGCAATAGGTTACACCCAGTTGTTGCAGTAGGAGCAACTAAAACCCAACGTTTGGTATTACTTAACCTTGTATCTTCAATCAATTCAAAATTTAGTTTTTCAGTATAAAATTTGATAGCTTCATCATAATCATTTACTACTAAGGCAATATGCGCGATGGATTGTTTCATAAATAATTTAATAAAAAGTAATAGCTAATCATTCGTAATTACGAATTTTTCTCCCATTCCCTACGGATATCACTCGATAAAATTCCCGTTCCGTCATGTTTCCACCCCGGAGGCTTTATAAAATAGTTAATCTTGTTTAACAACGATGTATTCGCTGTAAAGGCATCTTTACACATTGAAGCCCACTCGTGAAATGCTACATATATAGGATTAAAAGTATTGATATTTTTTACCAATCCATATATAGGTTTTTCAGTTTCTGGCTCAAAAGTACCGAATATTTTATCCCAAATAATAAAAATACCGGCATGGTTTCTGTCTAAATATTGCGGATTGGTAGCGTGGTGTACACGGTGGTGTGAAGGCGTATTAAAAATAGCTTCAAACCAACGGGGCATTTTTTTAATAAGTTCGGTATGTATCCAATATTGATAAATCAAGCTGATAGACATTTGTGCTAAAATCATTACCGGATGAAACCCTACTAGTGGCAGCCATAACCAAAAAACAAAAGACAAGAAAATACCGGTCCAAGTTTGGCGTAGAGCCGTACTTAAATTGTATTTTTGAGAAGAGTGATGAACTACGTGCGAGGCCCAGAAAAAACGATTTTCATGGCTAATTCTGTGAAACCAATAATAAGTAAAATCTTCAGCGACCAACATAAGCCCCCAAGCCCACCATGCAAAAGGAATGGTAAAAAATCGAAAATGATCATAAACGTAAATAAAAGCCCCAAAAACAATTACTTTACTGAGTATGCCTAAAAAAACATTGCCCAACCCCATAGAAATAGAGGTAATAGCATCTTTCGTTTCATATATCTTGGCATTTTTACGGGCATCGACAATAATTTCGATAATGAGAGTAATGATAAAAAACGGAATGGCGTAATATATCAATTCAGGTATCTTTGGTACTTCCATAAAATGTATTGGTTTAACAGATTGACAATTTACGAAATAATGTGTTATTGTTGGTTAGAACTTTCAAAGTTCAAGGTTTAAGGTTTAAAGTTCGAGGTTTAAGGTTCAAGGTTTAAAGTTCAAGGTTTAAAGTTCAAGGTTTAAGGTTCAAGGTTTAAAGTTCGAGGTTTAAAGTTCAAGGTTTAAGGTTCAAGGTTTAAAGTTCGAGGTTTTAAGTTTTTAAAATGCTACTTCTTTAAAAAAAATAAAAACGATATGCTTAAAAAGAGATAAAGTTTGTATATTTGCACGCTTAAAAATAAACAATAAAACTTATATTATGAATCATTACGAAACTGTTTTCATTTTGAATCCCGTTTTATCTGATACTCAGGTAAAGGAAACAGTAAAGAAGTTTAATGACTACTTGGTTTCTAAAGGTGCCGAAATGATCCACACAGAAGATTGGGGCTTAAAAAAATTAGCATACCCAATTCAAAAGAAAAAAACCGGTTTTTACCATTTATTTGAATTTAAAGTAGCAGGCGATGTGATTGCCCCTTTTGAATTAGAATTTAGAAGAGACGATAGCATCATGCGTTATTTAACAGTGAAGTTGGATAAGTACGCAGCAGCTTGGGCTGAAAAAAGAAGAGAACGTGTAAAAGCAACTAAAAACTAAGATATGTCATCAATAGAGCAACAAGCAAAAGGAGGAAATAAAGCCGAAATCAGATATCTTACCCCGTTAGATATAGATACAAAACAAAAAGTAAAGTATTGCCGTTTTAAGAAAAACGGAATCAAATACATCGATTATAAAGATGCAGATTTTTTAATGTATTTGGTAAACGAACAAGGTAAAATTTTGCCAAGGCGTTTAACCGGAACCTCATTAAAATACCAACGCAAAGTATCTCAAGCAATAAAAAGGGCGCGTCATTTGGCATTAATGCCTTATGTAGGTGATATGTTAAAATAATTAAAGTAGAAAGCCATATGGAACTTATATTAAAAAAAGACGTAGCAAATTTAGGATTTCAAGATGATGTCGTAACTGTTAAAAATGGTTATGGGCGTAATTTTTTAATCCCGCAAGGATATGCCATTTTAGCAACAACTTCCGCTAAGAAAGTATTGCAAGAAACATTAAAACAACGAGCCTTTAAAGAAGAAAAAATTGTAAAAGAAGCCCAAGCAATAGCAGATGCCATTAAAGCAATGGAGATTAAAATACCTGCTAAAGTTGGTACTGGTGATAAACTATTTGGCTCCGTTGGCAATGCAGACCTTGCCGAAGCCATTGCGAAAGAAGGGAATGAGATTGATAAAAAATTCATTATTGTTTCTGGTGGCTTGGTAAAAAGATTAGGAAAATACAGTGCAAAAGTACGGTTGCACAGAGAGGTTATTGTTGAGCTTCCTTTTGAAGTAATTGCCGAAAAGAAATAAACATTTAGTTAATAAATCAAATGTTAAGTTTTAAGGTTATCCGTTTCGGATAACCTTTTTTTTATTAATTTCGTAGCTTATATTTAATATTTTATACTAATTCAAAATAGACATTATGAGAAAAAGATACATTTTTGCAATGTTGTTCTTTTGCATTGCCGTGAGTTCATTTGCCCAAGTTACTACTGCATCCATTAGAGGTGTGGTCACAGATGACCAAAATGTGCCATTGCCGGGAGCCAGTATCGTTGCAGTTCACGTTCCTTCAGGTACTACTTATGGAACGGTAACCCAATTTAATGGTAGTTTTAATATTCCGAATATGCGTATCGGTGGGCCTTATACCATTACCGTTAGTTATGTTGGTTTTAAAACCCAAAAAGATGAAGGTATACACCTTCAAATTGGGCAAAAATTAAAGTTAAATTATTCATTACAAGAAGAAGCCGCACAGTTAGATGAAGTTGTTGTGAAAGCAGAAGGCAGAAATTCTATTATCAATAGTGGTAGGACAGGCTCATCAACTAATGTGGGGCGCAAACAAATAGAAGCATTACCTACCATTTCAAGGTCTATCAATGATTTTACGCGTTTAACACCATCATCTGACGGTAATTCGTTTGGAGGCGGTAATAATAAAATGAATAACTTAACCTTAGATGGTTCTATTTTTAACAATCCGTTCGGATTAGACGGTGGAACTCCGGGAAGCCAAACCAATGCACAACCTATCTCTTTAGATGCTATTGACCAAGTGCAAGTTGATTTAGCGCCTTATGATGTTACCTCATCAGGTTTTACCGGAGCCTCAATCAACGCAGTAACAAAATCAGGTACCAATGAATTTCACGGAAGCCTTTTCGGATTCTTTAGAAATCAAGACTTAACAGGAAGCAAAGTTGCCGGTACCGAAATTTTCCAAGGAAAATTAGAGCATACCCAAGCAGGTTTTAGTATTGGAGGGCCTATTATTAAAAATAAATTGTTCTTCTTTGTAAATGGCGAGTTAGAACGAAGGGATGATTTGGTAACCGGTTTTAGGGCTAACAATGGTGGAGAACCTGTTGGCAACGGCGTATCAAGGGTGTTGCGTTCTGACTTGATAGCAGTACAAGATGCGTTAGCGGCCATCGGTTATGATACCGGAGGTTTTGAAAATTTAACCCATGCCACAGACAATGAAAAATTTATCATAAAATTAGATTGGAATATCAATGAAAACCATTCATTGACAGCCACCTATAATCAATTGGATGCCAGTAGGGATAAACCGGCACACCCAACAGCTTTTTTCTTTAGGGGGCCTAATCAAAATACCTTACAATTTGAAAATTCTAGTTATACCATTAATAATAAGATTCAATCTGCATTGTTAGAATTAAAATCTCGATTTGGCAATAAATTTTCAAATAACTTACAAGTAGGATATACACACTTTGATGATTTTAGGACACCATTTTCTGCCCCGGCACCATCTATAACCATATTAGAAGCCGGCTCACCCTATATTATTGCCGGGCATGAACCTTTTTCTATCCATAATAAGTTAGACCAAAAAGTATATCAAGTTACTGACAACTTTAAAATTTTTGCCGGTAGCCATACCATTACTTTAGGGGCTTCTTTTGAAAAGTTTGCATTTGATAATTCTTTTAAT